>JBHADP010000081.1:0-11106 GCA_041855125.1 Neisseria sp.
ATGACTTTTGTTCGCAAAACCCATCAAATAGAACGTGTTTCCCTGTTTCCCATGATGTTATTGGTGAGTGTGGGGGGAATGTTGGCATTATTGCTGCCCACCTTATTACTCGATTGGAATCAACTCTATCCCACTAATCTACGCGACCTCGGTTTAATTTTTATCTATGGCGCGGTGATGCAATGTTTTGCATGGGGCTTAATTGCCTATGCCATTCCCCTGTTATCGCTGTCGCTCACAGGCTTATTATTATTAAGCGAACCTGTTGCCGCTTTGGTTATCGACTATTTTTGGTTGGATAAACCCATCAACGCCACACAATGGAGCGGTGCTGCCCTAACTTTATTGGCAATTTACTTAGGTTCATTGAAATCCAAAAGCCATTAGCCACAAGCCTTGATGAATCGTGTAAAATCCAGCCTTTATATTTTTTCTCCCCCATTATGAACAAATTTGCTCATGCCCTCTCTGCTGCCCTCGACCGCTGTATTGCCACCAAAGAAATCAGCGAACGCGGCAATAATGTGGGTTTTATGTATCGCGAAGCACCTGTGTTTGAACACGATAGCGGTTGGCGTTTTTTTAGCGGTGAGGAAAGCGACGAATACACCGATAACCCCGACAACTTCACCATTCTCAGCATCAACGACATCATACAAAACACCCCCGAAGTGCAAACTTTTCTTCAAGAAAGCGCAGGTGCATGGGAATGGACAGAATACGGCTTTTCCCCAGTTCACGACTGGCAACCCAAAGATTAAACAAGGAATCAACACATCATGAATATCATTGAACCCAATTTAAATGGCGAACACTTACGCATCGGTATCGTTCAAGCCCGTTTCACCAACGAAGTCGGCTCGGCGATGCTCAAAGTTGCTGTTGAAAAACTGCAAACCTTGGGCGTGAAACCCGATAACATCACCGTTGCGACCGTAGCAGGGGCATTAGAAGTTCCACTTGTTTTACAAAGCATGGCAGGCACCCAACAATTTGATGCCTTAATCGCCTTAGGCTGCATCATTCGTGGCGAAACCTACCATTTTGAATTGGTAGCAAACGAATCAGGTTCAGCCATTACCCGCGTGGGCTTGGATTACAGCATTCCCATTGCCAATGCCATTCTCACCACCGAAACCGATGAACAAGCCCATGCCCGTATTGTTGAAAAAGCGCAAGATGCCGCGATAGTGGCAGTAGAATGTGGCAACTTAATTAATCTGCTCTTAGGCGAACAAGAAGACTAAAGGACACCTCATGAAAACCAGCCCGCGCCGTCGCGCCCGTGAATTTACCGTACAAGCCTTATATCAAGCCGCGTTGAATGATACCGCCGCCCCTGAAGTTGCCAAAAACATTCGCGAGTCTTCCGATTTTGCCCGCGCCGATGCCGAATTGTTCACCAACCTATTTTTTGGTGCATACAGCAACCGCGTTGAATATATGGGCATTATCCGCCCCCTGCTCGACCGCGATGAAAAAGACATCAACCCCATTGAACGCGCGGTCTTACTCATGGCTTGCCACGAACTGAGCGCCATGCCCGAAACTCCCTATCCCGTGATTATCAATGAAGCCATTGAAGTTACCAAAACCTTTGGCGGCACCGATGGGCATAAATTCGTCAATGGCATTTTAGACAAACTGGCAACACGTTTACGCCCCAACGACCCTAAACGTCATTAATATAAAAAACCGTTTGAGCCTTTGCCCAAACGGTTTTTTTGACTTCATCTACTTACTTCTTCAATTCCGCCAAAATTTCATCCACTGTACCTTTGGCATCACCGAAACACATCACGCTGTTTTCATTAAAGAACAACGGATTTTGTACGCCTGCATAACCTGTATTCATTGAGCGTTTGAAGACCACCACTTCTTTTGCCTTCCACACTTCCAACACAGGCATACCTGCAATCGGTGAATTGGGGTCAGTTTGTGCGGCAGGATTAACCGTATCATTCGCGCCAATCACCAACACCACATCGGTTTCGGGGAAATCATCATTGATTTCATCCATTTCCAACACAATATCGTAAGGCACTTTGGCTTCTGCCAACAATACATTCATATGCCCAGGCAAACGTCCTGCCACAGGGTGAATACCAAAACGCACTTCCGTTCCATTTTTACGCAACAACTCCGTAATTTCTGCCACAGGATATTGCGCTTGTGCCACCGCCATACCATAACCAGGGGTGATAATCACACTGTGCGCGCCTTTAAGCATTTCAGCAACTTCGGCAGGTTTCACTTCGCGATACTCGCCCACTTCCTCGCTACCTGAAGCAGCCACCGAGCCATCCGTACCAAAACCACCAGCAATCACCGAAATAAACGAACGGTTCATTGCCTTACACATAATATAAGACAAAATCGCACCGCTTGAACCCACCAATGCACCCGTTACAATCAACAAATCATTTGCCAGCATAAAGCCTGCTGCCGCAGCCGCCCAACCTGAATACGAGTTCAGCATCGACACCACCACAGGCATATCCGCGCCACCAATCGAAGCCACCAAATGCCAACCAAATGCCAAGGCAATTAAGGTCATCACAATCAGCGCAAACCAACTGCCCTCAGCCCCCACAAACACCAGCAATAAAATAAACGACACCACCAAAGCTGCCAAATTTAACTTATGCTTATGCGGTAATTGCAAAGGTGCGCTGCTGATTTTACCGTTTAGCTTACCAAACGCCACAATCGAGCCTGTAAACGTTACCGCGCCAATAAAAATACCTAAAAACACTTCCACCATATGAATGGTGTGCATCTCGCTCGACACATCACCGGGTTCAATAAAGCTATTAAAGCCCACCAACACCGCCGCCAAGCCCACAAAACTATGCAAAAGTGCAATCAATTCAGGCATTTCCGTCATTTCAACTTTTTGCGCTTTATACACACCGATTGCTGCACCCATTGCCATCGCAATAATAATCCAGCCTAAACCTGCTGTATTTTCACCAAAAATCGTTGCCACCAAAGCAATCGCCATACCTGCGATGCCATAATAACAACCATTTTTAGCGGTTTCCTGTTTGGACAAACCTGCCAACGAAAAAATAAACAAAATTGCGGCAACAATATAAGCCGCAGTGACCAATCCTTCAGACATCACTTACCCCTTTCTGAACATATTCAACATACGGCGCGTTACATAAAAGCCACCAAAAATATTAATGCTGGCAAGCAACACCGCAATAAACGCCAACAAGGACACCCAAGTGTTACCCTGTCCAATTTGCAACAATGCGCCTACCACAATAATGCCCGAAATCGCATTCGTTACCGACATCAAAGGCGTATGCAAAGAATGGCTCACATTCCACACCACATAATAGCCAATCACACACGACAACACGAACACAATAAAATGATTTAAAAACTCAGTTGGCGCGACTGCACCCACCCATAACACCAACACCGCACCTATTACCGCAGGCGCTAACTTTTTCCAAGTGGGTACAGGTTGAGGCTCAGGTTTCACCACAGGCGCAGCTTGCGCGGCTTGCTGTTGAGGCGCAGCCGACACCTGAATTGCGGGCGGTGGGAACGTAATCTCGCCCTCGCGCGTAACCGTCATATTGCGAATAATCACGTCTTCAAAATCCAACGCAATTTCACCGTCTTTATTGGGGCTTAACAACTTAGACAAATTCACCAAATTGGTGGCATATAATTGCGAAGACTGTCCTGCCAAACGGTTTGCCATATCGGTATAACCAATAATCTTCACCCCATTATCGGTTTCCACAATCTTGCCCGCTTCTGTTAATTCACAGTTACCGCCCGTTGCTGCCGCCAAGTCCACAATCACCGAACCCGCTTTCATACTCTCAACCATCTCTTTAGTAATCAGCTTCGGCGCTTCCTTACCAGGGATAGCGGCTGTGGTAATAATAATATCCACTTCCTTCGCTTGCTCAGCAAACAGCTTCATTTCTGCCGCGATAAACTCATCGCTCATCACCTTCGCATAGCCATCGCCACTGCCGCCCGATTCTTGAGGGAAATCCAGTTTCAAAAACTGACCGCCCATCGATTCAATTTGCTCTGCCACTTCCAAGCGCGTATCAAAAGCCTTCACAATCGCGCCCAACGAATTTGCCGTACCAATTGCCGCCAAACCCGCCACCCCTGCACCAATCACCAACACTTGCGCAGGCGGAACCTTACCAGCAGCCGTAATCTGACCCGTGAAGAAACGACCAAACGCATTCGCCGCCTCAATCACAGCCCGATAACCACTGATATTCGCCATTGAAGAGAGCGCATCTAACGCCTGTGCGCGAGAAATGCGTGGCACCATATCCATTGCCAACACATTCACCTTCTTATCCGCCAGCTTTTGCACCAAATCAGGATTTTGCGCAGGCCATAAAAAACTCACCAAAGTTTGCCCTGCTTTTAAACGGCGCAACTCATTAGCAGAAGGCGCATTGACCTTATAAATTAAAGGACTTTTCCACACATCTACCGTTTTAGCTACCGTTGCACCTGCTGCTTCATAAGCCGCATCAACCAAACCAGCCGCCAAACCCGCACCGCTTTCCACCACCACTTCAAAACCCAATTTTTGCAACTGAGTTACCGTAGCAGGAGTACAAGCCACACGCGTTTCGCCTGCCAGAGATTCTTTTGGGATACCAATAATCATCTCATCCGTTCCTTATCAAAAAAACACATTCACCATGGATAAAATGTAACTTGATTACATATTACCAACATAAATTGACAGATTTCAACATTAACAGCCTTTATAACGAATTCAGCTCACTATGACAATACACAAAACAGAAAAATGTGAACAATCTGTCTTTAAAATCCCTTATCCCCTGTTTTTTAGCCTAAAAAAGGCATAAAATTACCACATTGGCAATTCATGCCATGAAATAAACTAACTTCCACCCCTTGCAAGGAACCCATCATGCGATTGCTCCACACCATGTTACGCGTAGGCAACTTAAACCAATCATTAGCATTTTATCAAGACGTTTTAGGCATGAAACTTCTGCGCCAACAAGACTACCCAGATGGCAGATTCACCCTCGCCTTTGTGGGCTATGGCGAAGAAATTGACCACACCGTCATCGAACTGACACACAACTGGGACACCCCCCACTACGACTTAGGCACAGGCTATGGACACATTGCCATCGAAGTTGAAGATGCTTACGCTGCTTGCGAATTAGTCAAACAAAAAGGCGGCAAAGTCATCCGTGAAGCAGGACCGATGAAACACGGCAGCACCGTCATCGCCTTTATTGAAGACCCCGATGGCTACAAAATCGAATTTATCCAAAAAGGCACAGGCAAAGACTCCGTACAATACGCATAAACAATCAGCCCATCTGGTGATATGTGCCAGATGGGCTGATTATTAACCTGAGTTATGCTTGAATTGGTGCTTCTGCCCCTTCAGGCAAACCAAAAATCTCACGCAAAATCACCTTATAAAAAGCAAACGCCTCTTTTGCACCTTCCACTGCCTCATCTTGCGCGGCTGCACTCAAACCCAGCTGATTCAAATACTCACGAAACTCGCGCCAATGCTTACCGCGACCATCAGGATGCGCATCTAAATGACGCGCACCAAAGTTTTCATCAAAATTCAACTTTTCTTTGGCATCTTTAAATAAAAATGCCGCGCCTAAATTTGAGCCTTCCGCACAATAAAGCCAACCGACTGCCTTATTATCTCGAGGCTGAGGCAATTCCCCTGCATACACATACACCTCACGCCCCAAATCACGCAAATCTTGCACCACCGCATCATAACGCGCCATACTTGCCAAATCAGGAATAGCCTGATTCAAAACAGGATTCTTATAAATATCATCAACAATCTTATGAAACACCGATTGCAAATTTAAAAACTTCACATAATTTTCCTTGTCATCAAATGGCTTCACTGACATCACCAAATGATCCACACTATCATGCGTTGTACGCGTTTCTGCTTTCAAGCGTTCAGCAAATGTTAAAACTGCATTTGTCATGGCTCTTTCCTCTTAAAATTTATACTCTAATGAAACCGCATAATTGCGACCGGGTGCATAATAACGTTCCAAACCCTGCCCTGTTGACCAATCCACCGTATTAATCGTAGAACGGCGATTCATACCACGCAGACTGTCCCAAGTATGATATTTACGGTTAAACAAATTATATACACCCGCACGCAAAGTTAAATTCTTCACAGGTTTATAAAAACCAAATAAATCAAACACAAAAGCCTTTTTATTCAGCCATTTATAAGCATGAACATCGGTATAATATTCCGTATCACACACTTCAGTATATGTCCACCAATCAAACCTACAGCTTCCTGCTTTCACCCGTGTTTCTTGCTCTGCGATTTGTGCATCTTTAGGCTTTTTCGAGCCCAAATAAGTCAAGCGTGAATAAATACCCCATTTATTACTAGGTGCTTCATAATCCAACCCCATCACCACCTTTAAAGGCTGAATAGACAACAAGCTCCCCGTATTTTCACCTGATAATTTACCTTTACTGTATCCCAAAGCACCCGATAACTTCCAACCTTCACCCACAGGCAACAACGTATTCAAATTTAAATGCCCTTTTACCTCCAAGCCAGAAATACGGGCTTTATCCACATTCACCATTTGCTGATAAAGCTCAGGTATAGTAGGGTCGCAATACTTCTTATTTTGATAACACGCATACCAATCACCATAATAAGGATTAGGTGCATCATAAACCGTTTCTTTTTCAAATAAGAAATGACGATAACGTGTATGGTATAAATTAACGTCTAATTCGCCTTTCGCACCTCGCCCTTGCAAAGAAAGCGTTTGGTTTACACTGCGTTCAGCCTTTAAATTAGGATTCGACTTCCAGTTACCATAAGGGCTTTCAAACGTAAAATACATTTCTGAAGCAGTGGGTACACGATAGCCTGTTCCCACTTCATAGCCCACTTTCCAAACATCATTTAATTTTGCATCCAAGCCCAATACACCATTCCAATGAGCAAATGTTTTACTGGCAGGATTACTGTCTGCACACACGCGACCAAACGATGATTGCTTACCACAAGGCACACCTGCTTTTAATGCTTGAGGCTCCAATTTTTCATGGTCATAACGCACACCTAAACGACCCGAAAAAACTGAATTCCATGTAATATTATCAAGCAAGGAAAAACCATATTGTGTCGTTTTAACAGGCACTTGAATGGTATAATTATCAACATGATTTAAAGTGCCTTTATCCCAAATCTCATCACGATTAATATTTTCAAAATCACGCCGTGCCGTAAATGCTTTAAACGAAAGCTGATGATTGCCTAAAAATTGGAAAGGTTGGCTATCCAAACGCAAAGTAAACCGCTTATATTTGGTTTGATTATTGCGATTATCTAAATTCACAACAGGGCTTTTATCCTGATAAATATAACCCGTGCGCCAATTCCCCCCAATAATCACATCACGATTGCCTTTATAATTAATCGCACCATTTTCAGTTTTTTGATAATCGAAGTCTGTTTGCAATAATGACAACCATGATGACTTAGGTGTCCATTGATAATACAAATTCGTATTTAACCGTTTTTGTGTATCATCTGCTTCGCGCCAATACGTTGTTAAAGCATACGAATCTTCATAAGTGTAATTGCTGCCTTTTTGCCCATTCACAGAAGCCCCCACCCGATGTTCAGGGCTAATTTGCCAACCTATTTTGGCTAAATAACTGTGATTTTTATGATGCGATAAATCAGGTGTAATGCGTGCTGCACCAATCTTGGCATTTTTTTGTCTATCTTTTTCCGTTCGCCCTACAAATGGCTCAATCTCACCACCTGTACTTTTGGTTTCATGCCCACGACGCTGGGAATACAATAACGCCGCATCAACTTGTTCACCTACAAAACCCAAGCCCAGTGTATGCACCCATTCACTGTTTTTACTGGCATAACCATGTTTCAACATCGCACCAAAACGCTGGTCGCCTTGCACAATGTCTTGCGCATCTAAAGTGCGGTAATTTACATTACCACCCAATGCCCCACTACCCGAAGTGAAAGAATCCGAACCTTTCACAATATCAATCCCGCGCACCAATTCAGGGTCGATACTCAAACGGGAATTATTGAAATTACCATAACGCGCAAATAAGGAGTTTTCCTCTGAATCAGGTAAGGCAACACCATCAATACTGATGCCTACCCGATTACCCTCCACACCACGCATCGCAAAACCTTTCAACCGTCGCCCATCATCAGCCAAGCCAACATCAGTGCTATAACGCACTAAATCACGGCTATCATGAATCATTTCTTGTTCAATCAGCGCACGATTTTTCTGCTCAGTGCTTGCCAATCGTTGGCGCTTTCCCTTCACCACCACACGCTGTAATTCTGTATTTGCTGTGGCTTCTGGAGAGGTGGTTGCTACAGTTTCAGCAGATGCAGATGCACTAAAAACCATGCTGACCATCGCTGCAATCGGTAATAAACGGGTTGTCATCGCTTTAGATTCCATCATTTTAATCTCATTTACATATAAATGGAAATTAAATTTTGTTAAATATATAGAAATAAGAACTATTATTAATAATAAGTTCGCTAATATATATTAATTTAATAAAAATGACAATTCTTTTTACTTATTTACATAAACTTAAATTTGCTACCTTTTAAGCTAAATGAGCTCTATGGTCTGTGTTAAAATACCGCTTTCCCCTTTGTTAAAACAAAACGCATCATGACCCAAGATAAAATTCTGATTCTGGATTTTGGTTCACAAGTAACCCAATTAATTGCGCGCCGTGTACGCGAGGCGCATGTTTATTGTGAGCTACACTCTTTTGATATGCCGTTGGCAGAAATTCAAGCCTTTAATCCCAAAGGCATTATTCTTTCAGGCGGCCCTAATTCGGTTTACGATTCCGATTATCAAGCCGATACAGGTATTTTTGATTTAGGCATACCTGTATTGGGTATTTGTTATGGTATGCAATTTATGGCGCATCATTTGGGTGGTGCGGTGGCAGCAGGCGACCAACGCGAATTTGGTTATGCCCAAGTGAAAACGATTGACTGCGAATTAACGCGCGATATTCATGATGGTCAGCCCAATACGCTAGATGTATGGATGAGCCATGGCGATAAAGTATCTAAACTACCCGATGGTTTTGTGGTGATTGGTGATACGCCCTCTTGTCCGATTGCGATGATGGAGCATGCTGAAAAGCAGTTTTATGGTATTCAGTTTCACCCCGAAGTTACTCACACCAAGCAAGGGCGTGCGTTATTGAATCGCTTTGTGTTAGACATTTGCCAAGCCAAACCAAGCTGGACCATGCCTAATTATATTGATGAAGCCGTTGCCAAAATTCGTGAGCAAGTGGGCGACGAGGAAGTGATTTTGGGCTTATCGGGCGGTGTGGATTCGTCTGTGGCGGCGGCTTTGATTCATCGTGCGATTGGCGACCAATTAACCTGTGTGTTTGTGGATCATGGTTTGTTGCGCTTAAATGAAGGTCAGATGGTAATGGATATGTTTGCTCGCAATTTGGGGGTAAATGTGATTCATGTGGATGCAACTGATGATTTTATGGGCAAATTGGCAGGGGTTACTGACCCTGAGCAGAAGCGTAAAATTATTGGGGCGGAATTTGTGGAAGTGTTCCAAACGGAAGCAAGCAAACGACAAAATGCGAAATGGTTGGCTCAAGGCACGATTTATCCCGATGTGATTGAAAGTGCGGGCGCAAAAACGAAAAAAGCGCATGCAATTAAGAGCCATCATAATGTAGGCGGTTTACCTGAAACCTTGAATTTGAAATTGCTTGAACCTTTGCGCGATTTGTTTAAAGATGAAGTGCGTGAATTGGGGGTGGCATTGGGTTTACCGCGTGAAATGGTGTATCGTCATCCTTTCCCCGGTCCGGGTTTGGGCGTGCGGATTTTGGGTGAAGTGAAAAAAGAATATGCTGATTTATTGCGCCGTGCAGATGATATTTTTATTCAGGAATTGCGTAACACGGCTGATGAACAAGGGGTTTCTTGGTATGACTTAACCAGCCAAGCCTTTGCGGTCTTCTTGCCTGTGAAATCGGTGGGCGTGATGGGCGATGGACGTACTTATGAATATGTGGTGGCATTACGCGCGGTGGTTACCAGTGATTTTATGACTGCCCATTGGGCTGAATTGCCTTATTCGCTGCTAGGTAAAGTGTCTAACCGCATTATTAATGAAGTACGCGGTATTAATCGGGTGGTCTATGATGTGAGTGGTAAACCCCCTGCTACGATTGAGTGGGAATAATGCTTCTGTAGCTTTATGCGGTACAACAAGCCCTGATAAATCAGGGCTTTATGATGCTTGCTTTTTAAGATAAGTAGTTGTAAGATTAGGGAACTGGGTCGCTGGCTAGAGCCACCCAGCCTTACAGGTTATCAGTAAGCGTTACTGCTTGCCAACATCAAAACCAGTAAGAAGATGATTTGAAGGGTCAGCTTCATTTCAATCTCCCTAATGATGAGCCCAGCTTCGGTTGGGCTTTTCCCGTTGTTGATTAGTTCAACAGCGAACATCGTATATCAATAGATATTTTCAATCAATATAAGAATATAAAAAGCCTATCAAAAATGATAGGCTTTGATCGTAGTGATGGGCTTGGCTTGTTTTACATCACCTCTAAGGTTTCAATGCCCAATAAGGCTAAACCTTGCTGCAAAGTATTGCCTGTGAGTTTGGCTAGCTGCAAACGGGTGTTGCGGGCTGCCCCTTCGGCTTTCAAAATCGGGCAGGCTTCGTAGAAACGGCTGAATAAGGTGGCAACTTGATAGAGATAGTTGGCTAAATAGTGTGGATAGGAAGTATCGGCTACGCTGTGCAATACATCTTCTAATTTAAGCAACTCTACTGCCAGTTGTTTTTCCAATGGTTCAGTCAGCATTAAGGGGGCTTGGGTATCCCACTCGCCTGCTTTGCGAAACACGCTTTGTACGCGAGTATAGGCATATTGTAAATAAGGGGCGGTGTTGCCTTCAAAACTGAGCATATTCTCCCAGTCAAACACATAATCGCTGGTGCGATTTTTGCTTAAATCGGCATATTTCACTGC
>JBHADP010000082.1:0-10006 GCA_041855125.1 Neisseria sp.
ACGAATGGGACAAGATGATTGATGTGAATGTCAAAGGCGTTTTGTATGGTATTGCTTCGGTGTTGCCAACCATGAAAGCACAAAAAAGCGGACACATCATCAATTTGTCGTCTGTGGCGGGATTGAAAGTATCGGGCGGTGTCGGCACGGTGTACAGTGCGACCAAATTTGCCGTCAAAGCCATTAGCGAAGGTTTGCGTATGGAAGTGGCCGGCGACAATATCCGTGTAACCACGCTATACCCCGGTGCTGTGGCAAGCGAATTGAAATTCGGCAGTAGCGACAGCGCGTCCAGCCAAGCCATGCAGGCATTTTATGAAGCCAACGAAATTCCCGCCGATTCGGTTGCCCGTGCCGTTGCCTATGCGGTGGAACAGCCCGATGATGTGGCGGTGAATGAAATTACCATTCGCCCGACACGCCAAGAATTTTAATGGGTTTGAAGTGGTTATTGAGCCGTCTGAAATGATTGTTTTCAGACGGTTTTTTATCGCACAAGCCTTTTAGGCTGGTTGAAAATTAAATTTTTTTAATTTTAACTTGAAAATTAGACAAATTCCCCAATGTATAAACAAATTTTTATAGGGAATTATTTTATGTCAAACAGAACCAAAAATTATTCTGCATTTTATGTTGCAGAACCTTTTAGTCCAAGTAATTTGGGAGCACATGCAACCAAAGACTTTTGTTATTACAATACTTTAAGAATGTGGAAAGGAAAAGATGCTAGTTTTCCGTTTGTGAACGCACATGATGCAACTTATAGCGTTCGTGATGGAAGCAACTGGGAAACAACCTTAAAGCCTAGATTACGTGAAAGATTAAGAGTATCTAAAAATATCATTTTATTTTTAAGTGAAAATACCAAAAATTCAAGAGCTTTACGAGAAGAGATTGAATATGGTATTGGAACATTGGGCTTACCTGTCATTGTTGTTTATCCTGATTATGAGTCAAAAAGTGCTTTACTAGACAGAAATGGTAATCTAAAACAAGAAGTCAAAAATCTATGGGATAATTTATCAAAGTTTCGTGATTTGATGGGTAATGTACCAACTTTACATATTCCTATGAATAAAGACACTATTCGTAAAGCTCTTAATAACAGTAGTTTTACTGTTCAGCATAAATGTGAAAATGATGTCTATATTTATAGATAGCATACTAACAACATTTAAACAATAGAGATATAAATAATAGAGATATTGTCTTTTGCTAGGCTTTTTTATGAAAAATAAAGTTAATCTTTTTGATACCAATTTAAGAAAAATGTTTTGGGGGCATTTTTCTGCTTTTTCTACCGTGTTTGGTATGGTCGTTGTATTTTTTGACGACGCCCCACTAAAAGAAAAAATTTACTATCCTATTGGCTTAGTTATTATATCTATCATTTGGTATATAGCATTATGGTTATATGTATCCAATTGGAAAAAGGTTGATATAAATATTGAAAGTACAACTATTTCAATTATTACTGGTAATATTTTTGAACAAGAAGGATTAAAGGCTATTGCTTTTAATGAATACTTTGATACGCAAGTAGATGATAAGGTTATCTCTAAAAAATCTTTAAATGGGGTTTTTATTGAGAATATTATAGGTTCTGATTTAGATAAATTAGATGGCCACATAAAAGAATATAATTTTAGAGATGAAAATGTTCTAGAGAAAAACACAAACCGAATTGCAGGTAAAGAACAGAAGTATAGAATTGGTACAATTTGCGTTTATGCGTTTATAAAGATTATTTATTAACAGCCTTTTCAAAATTTAATGAGAAAAATCAAGCATGCTTAACAATGCCTGAATACTTAGAGTTCTTAATTAAATTTTGGGACGAAATTAATGTAATTTATGCTCAAGAAAATGTATCTGTGCCAATATTTGGTTCTGGAATTACAAGAATTAAAGAACACAAAAATATTACAGATGAAGAACTTTTGAAAATTATGTTATGGACATTTAGAGTAAGTGAAACAAGATTTAAATACCCAGCAAAATTAACAATAGTCATTCATAAAGATAAAATTGACCAAATTAATTTGTTTGAAATTAAATCAATGCAAAATGGAATTTAATTATCAAGCTGTAATTTTTCCAAAATTACAGCTTGATTTTTTAATTAATAATTTCTACCTTATACCCTTTCTTTCATTTGCAAACCCAACCAAAACCATTAGGATAACTCCTAATGGTTTGATTTATTTAATTAACAATGAAAATTTTATTGAAAAATCCTAAAATTTCCCCTAGCCACTTTGGGCATAAAAGCAATTTTATTTGCTTTGATGGTTTTACCCCAAAATGGTCATTTACTAATGATTTTATTGAATAGTCGTGCCGAATCATCTGCTACTCCTACCCGAGCCAGTCAAACCCAAGGAGCCGCTATGCAACTTACCATCAACAACCACAGCTTCACCGCCGATTTGACCGATACTGTTGCCGCACAAGAGTTACGCCGCCTGCTGCCCTTGACGCTGATTATGCAAGACCACCTTGGCAATGAAAAACACGCGTCGCTGCCACAGCGCTTAACCACTGCTGATCGGCGTCCTCATCGTATTGAAGCGGGAGATGTGATGTTGTGGCAAGGACAAACCATTGTGGTATTCTATGAAAGTTTTGATTCTTCATACCATTACACACGGTTGGGCAAAATCCGCGAAACGGAAAATCTAAAATCTGCGGTGGGTCAAGGGGCGGTACAAGTACGTTTTACAACAGTGCATGGCTTATCCAATCAATAATGATTCATCAAATTTCCTTTTTGGTTGAAACCCCGCCATTGATGGCGGATCATTCAAACAGGAGGGGCGTAACCCCTTCTGTTTCAGGGCAACATGTAGGGCGACGCTTTATGTGTCGTCCTGTGTATTGAAACATTCCAGACGATAAAAATATATTGCTTAAGTCAAGATGATAAGCTGTCTAAAAAAGCCTTTTAGACAGCTTGGATATTTATATTTTTTCGTTTATCACTTCGTCTTCATCAGGTCACTCCACCACTTCACCACGCATCAGTGCTTGAATCAGAGCGGTAGTTTCAGCGTCTTCTTGTTTGGCAACATTGAGCATTTCCTCGTTTTGGAAGATGGCATCTGTGGGATTATACAGTGGTGCCATTTTCGCTACACGGGCGCGGTCGCGATGGAAATAGAAACGGCTGATTTCGTCGGCCTTGCCTTTTTCCATGCCTAATACTTCAAGCGCGGTGCGACCTGTGCGTACAGCAGAATCAAAAGTTTCGCGTATGGCAGCATCTACGCCTGTTCGGTGGAGTTTGAAGGTGTGGATACGGTCGTAGGCGCGGGCGATAATTTTAAGGTCGGAATTGACTTTGCGGGCAAATTCAACAATGTGCAGTGTCTGTTCTGGATTGTTTATCGCCACCACCAGCAGTTGTGCTTTTTCAATGCCAGCAGTAAACAGCAGCTCTGGACGTGAGGCATCACCAAAATAGGTTTTGATACCATATTTATTCATACCGTCCACCATCACGGGGTCTTTGTCGATAATGGTCAGCGGATAGCCACACATACGCAAAATATCGGTGGTAATTTGCCCAAACCGTCCCATGCCAACCACAATCACCGCTTTTTGTTCGTGGATGGCATCATCTTCGCGTTCTGCTCCTTGCTGTTTCAAGCGTGGGGCAAGGTATTTGCCATGTAGAATCAGAAACAATGGTGTCAGCGCCATTGATAGCACCACAATCGCCGTCATATTGGCATTCACGGTGGCATCAATCACTTTCTGTGAAAATGCGGCTGAAAACAGCACGAAGGCAAATTCGCCACCTTGTGCCATCATCACCGCGCGTTCTGCCGCTTCAGCACGGCTGCTTTTTGCCGCTCGCGCCACACAGTAAATTACCGCCGCCTTGGCCGCCATCAAAGCCAGCACGCCCGACACGATAATTGGCCAGTTTTGCGCCACCACGTTCAAATCCAGTGCCATACCCACGCCAAGGAAAAACAGACCGAGCAACAGACCACGGAAAGGTTCAATATCTGCCTCAAGCTGATGGCGGAAACTGGATTCTGATAGCAGCACGCCAGCCACAAACGCCCCCATCGCCATTGACAAACCACCTTCTTCCATCAACAAAGCCGCGCCCAATACCACCAATAGCGCGGCAGCCGTCATCACTTCGCGCGCTTTCGATTTGGCTAATATGCGGAACAGCGGATTCAGTAACCACAAACCTGCTGCCACCAGTGCTGCCAACGATAAAGCCGCCATACCCAGTTTCAACCACACCGAACCAGTTTCGGTGGCATGAGCAGGGTCATGTGGTGCGAGAAAAGACACAATCGCCAAGAGTGGCACAATCAACAAATCTTCAAACAGCAGAATCGACACCATGCGCTGCCCGCCACGACTGGTCAGCTCGTTGCGCTCGCCCAATACCTGCATCACAATCGCCGTAGAAGTCAGCACAAAGCCCGAAGCACAAACAAACGCCACTTGCCAAGGCGCATCAAAGCCAAAAATACCCACTAATGTAAGCATAAAAGCAGCCAGTATCACTTGCAAACTGCCCAAGCCAAAAATCTGGCGACGCAATGCCCACAGATGCGAGGGATTCATTTCCAAGCCAATGATAAACAAAAACATCACCACGCCCAATTCAGCGATATGGATAATCGCCTGTGGGTCGTCAAACAATTTTAAACCGAATGGGCCAATCACCAAACCTGCCGCCAGATAGCCCAGCACCGAACCCAGCCCCAAACGTTTAAACAAAGGCACGGCAATTACTGCCGAACCGAGCAGGGCAACCATTTTAATCAGTTCGCCCGCACCTTCTGCTGCCATAAAATACTCCAAAAATAAAAAAACGCTATTTTACCTGAACCAGATAAATAGAATTGATAGAAGAATGATGGACGGTTACACTGTTGATTCCACTCTTCTCAACATCATTTCTTCTGTTAACCAATAGAAAGACGCTACAAACATGAACATCTTATTATTAAACGGCGGCAAAGCATTTGCCCACAGCCATGGCAAACTTAACCATACCTTGCACGAAACCGCCCGCACCACATTGACTGCCATGGGACATCAGGTGCGTGAAACCATCATCGACCAAGGTTACGACATCACAGTCGAAGTTGAAAACTTTTTATGGATGGATGCCGTAATCTGGCAAATGCCTGCTTGGTGGATGGGTGAACCATGGATAGTGAAAAAATACATGGATGAAGTGTTTACCGCAGGGCATGGCAAATTGTATGCCAGTGATGGGCGCCACCGCGACGACCCCGCTAAAAACTACGGCAAAGGTGGTTTACTACATGGCAAAAAACATATGCTCTCACTCACTTGGAATGCACCCATTGAAGCCTTCAACGAGCCTACCGAATTTTTTGGTGGTGTGGGTGTGGACGGTGTGTATTTGCATTTTCATAAAGCCAACGAATTTCTTGGCATTGAACCGCTGCCCACTTTTATCTGTAATGATGTGATGAAAGCGCCTGATGTTCCCCAATTTATCGCCGATTATCAGGCACATTTGCGGCAAGTGTTTGGGTTATGAGCCGATTCATCAAGACGATTCACAAATCATGTAGGTGATGTATTTAGGTAGTGATGCAGAATTGAGCCAAGCAGGGCGATTTTAAGGCTGTCTGTGCGTTATTCAGACAGCCAATGAGATGAGCTTATTTGCTTGGATTAAATGTGTTGAAACTATTGATTAAATTGCGATAGTCAGGAATGTGGTTGCTAAACAGCGCGCCCAAGCCTTCGATGTCGTTGCGCCAGTCGCGGTGCAGTTCGCAGGCAGCACCAAACCAAGTCATCAGTTGTACACCTGCTTGGCTCATGCGCTCCCATGCAGCATCGCGGGTCATTTGGTTGAAGGTGCCAGAAGCATCGGTAATCACAAATACATCGAAACCTTCTTCAATGGCAGAAAGGGCGGGGAAGGCGACACATACTTCGGTTACTACACCCGCGATAATCAGTTGTTTTTTGCCAGTGGCTTTAACGGCTTGGACAAAGTCTTCGTTGTCCCAAGCGTTGATGTTGCCGGGGCGGGCGATATAGGGCGCATCGGGGAAAATTTCTTTCAGTTCGGGCACCAAGGGGCCGTTGGGGCCGTTTTCAAAACTGGTGGTGAGAATGGTGGGCAAACCGAAGTATTTGGCTAAATCGGCGGTGGCTAATACGTTGTTTTTAAATTTATCGGGGTCGATGTCGCGCACCAATGAGAGCAGTCCTGTTTGATGGTCCACCAGCAACATGGCGGCATTGTTTTTGTCTAGGCGGATATAGGGTTTGGGGTTTGTCATTTTCAGTTTCTTTATGTTGAGATGTGGTTTCAGACAAATATTGAGGCATCAACAGTCTGTCTGAAAACGGTGTGAAATGTTAAGCGCGTTCTGAATCCAGTTGCTCGCCATCGTGTTCTACTTGACGGGCTTTGGTATAGCTTTCAATTAGCAGTTGATATTCAGGGAAAATCAGCTCATAGGCTTTTGCCCATTCCGCAGCATCAGGACGGTTCCAAGTTTGTTGAATTTCTGAGCAAACGGCAGCGGTGTCCATAGGCACCACACCTGCTTGAACAATGCGTGCTAAAGTGATTTCTTGTGCCATCTTGCTGTAAGTGCCAGAAGCATCAACCACACAGAACACTTGATAACCTTCTGCCACCGCAGAAATGGCAGGAAATGCCATGCATACGCTAGTAATGGTGCCTGCAATAATGAGTTGTTTTTTACCCGTTGCTTTCACAGCAGCCACAAAATCAGGATTGTCCCAAGAATTGATTTGACCTTTACGAGCCACATATTGTGCGTACGGTGCGGCCTCGTGGATTTCGGGAATCAACGGACCATTAGGACCTTGCGGCACAGAAGCGGTAGTAATCACAGGCATGTTTGCTAAAGTTGCCACTTTTGCCAATGTAATGGCATTGGCACGCAGCTCGCGCACATTTAAATCGCGCACGGTGTTAAATAAACCGCTCTGATGGTCGATTAACAACATGGCAGCCTGATTAGGGTCAATTTTGGGTATGGCACCATTGAAGTTAGCAGGTTGGCTCATCTTGGTTTCCTTGTTGAGTGATGATTAAAAATATGTCGGATTGACAGAGCGCATTATAGATACGCATAATTTTGCAACAAGCTACAAAAATCAAACTTTAAGTTGCAAAAATAGAACGAAAAATGGGTAATGTAGATTTAAACGATATTCGCTTGTTTGTGGCGGTGGTGCAGGCAGGTAGTTTTAGCAAAGCAGCCGATTTGGTGAATATTCCCAAATCGCGCTTGAGTCGCCGCATCAGCCGTTTGGAAGCGGATTTGGGCATCACCTTAATGGATAGAAGTAAACGCGGTGTGTTGCTTAATGAAGTGGGCGAGCAGTTTTATTTACGCGCGCAAGAAATGATGCAGGCAGCACAAACTGCCGTAAACAGCGTGCAAGGTAAACGGGATACGCCCAGTGGTTTATTGCGCTTGTCGGTGTCAACTGAAGTGGGGCGTGGCTTTTTGATGTTGCATTTGGCTGAATACATGCGCCGCTATCCCGATGTGTGGCTAGAAATTGAAATCAATAATAAAAAAGTCAATATGATTCAAGATGGCATTGACATTGCCTTACGTTTGGGTTTGCCCGCAGGCGATAATGTTGTCGCCCGCAAACTGACGGATATTGAGCTGGGGCTGTTTGCAGCGGAAAGTTATTTGCAACGTATGGGTTATCCGCGAAGCCCGCATGAATTGCATGGTCATGTATTGCTGAATAAATATGATGGTCCTGAATGGCGTTTCACTTGTAAACAACACTGTGTGCATATACAGGGCAATCATAAACTCAATAGCAATGATGCTAATTTGTTGGGTCAAATGGTGGCAGAGGGTGTGGGCATTGCGCTGTTACCGTGTTTTGACAATATGCTGCGTGAAGGTTGGGTGCGTCTATTACCTGAATGGGAAGTGGATACCGTGCCTTTGTATCTTGTGTATTACAAGAATCGTGGTTCGGTGCCAACCATACGCAGTATGGTCAATTTTTTATTTGACAAGTTTCAGCAAGACTTTATCCAATAGGAGCATCGGAATTACTTTGCTGGTTTGCCCAAGTAGCGCGGTAATAAAGCAGGATTGGTGGGCTGGGATAAAAACGGTTGCATCACGGTATGCAAACAGTCGAGTTGGCATGTGTATTGCGTCCAATCGCAATATCGGGCAGCAAAATAATGGGCAACTACTTCTGCTTGTTGTTCCATATTGTATTCTGCAAACGGGCGAGCAGGCGAGAGGGTATAGCGATAGGCGCGGCGGCGATAATAGCCGCCTTGTCCTGCTAATAATAAACCGCCTAGCCAAGTATGAAAACCTTGTTGCCATTGCCAAACATGGGTTAATTCGTGCATCAACCATACTAAATAATAAGCAGGTGCTTGGGTGAAATCGGCAGGGCAGGAATGTTTGGGAAAATAGATATGTCCATTAGGCGAAACCGCACAGTCTAGCCACGGTAAAAAGGGGATACCACGATAAATTTTAATGCGAGTATAGTCGAGCGCATTGCCAAAAATCAGTTGTGCGGTGGCGATTTCTGGCGCAGTGAGATAACGCCAATCAGCCATCGCGCTGTTCTTTACGTTGTTGCCAACGGCGGCTGGTGTGAATGCGCCAAATGCCCAATACTGCCACATAGCCCATCACGGCTAAACAACTGCCTAATACAGGTACGCCCAATAATAAGGGTTTGCCTGCTCCCAATAACCATGTTCCCAATTCTTGCCAAAAATGATTGCCCCATGCAGGAAAATGGAGGTTTTCAAGCGCAGGGACACCCAATAACCAACTGCCAATCCGATAAGCCAAATAGTAAAGAGGCATATAAGTGAATGGGTTGGTGTAGAGCGTGGTAAAGAGGGCAACGGGTAGATTGGTGCGTAAAAAGTAAGCGACAATCAGGGCGCTCATCATTTGGCTAGGGCCAGGCATTAAGCCGCAAAATAAACCCACCGCCACCGATAGGGCAGCTTGACGGCGGTTGAGCGTCCAAAAATAAGGTTTATCAAATAAAGGGGCAAAAGGGCGACTCCAACGATTGGCAAAGATTTGCTCACGTTGTGGTAAATTGAAGCGACCCAATAAACGGCGTTGAGAAGAAGGCATAGTGCAAAGGTTTAGAATGACTTGAATGGGGTAAATGATAGGAAAACGCCAGATTTCAAGCCAATCTTGGAGTAAATTTGCTTTAACGTTGGGCTAGCCATTGCTTCATACGTTTCACGCCTTCGCGCATATGTTCAATGTCGCGCGTGTAGGCAAAACGCAAATAGTGGCGTGTGTGGTTGTTACCAAAATCAATGCCTGGGGTGGCTGCGACTTGAATTTCTGCCAACATTTGTTTGGCAAATTGATGGCTGTCATCGGTATAACGGGAAACATCCGCCCATAAGTAAAACGCGCCTTGTGGTTTAAATTCTATGGTAAATAAATCTTGTAGGGCGTGATATAAAAAATCGCGCCGCGCTTGGAAGGTTTGTTGAATGTGGGCTAAATAATCGTTATCGAAAGCAGCTAAAGCACCATATTGGCTGAGGGTAGGCGCACAGATAAAGATGTTTTGGGCAATGATTTCGGCTTCGCGCACTTTGTGTTTTGGCACAATCAACCAACCTAACCGCGCTCCTGCCATACAGAAATATTTGGAAAAACCGTTAATCACATAAGCATCGGGGTTAAATTGTAAAGCTGTTGCGCTTTCATGGTCATAAACCAAGCCGTGATACAGTTCATCAGAAATAAAAGCGATGTGATGTTGGCGACAATATTCATTGAGCGCACGCAACCGTTCAGGCGTATAAATATTGCCAGTGGGATTGGCTGGCGATGAGATTTGTAACGCGGCTAAATCACGCCCCATTAATTGCGAAGGATGCAGTTGATAACAATCGGTTTTATCCACAGGGATAAATTCAGGTTGCACATCCATCATATAGGCGAAGTTTTTATAACAAGGATAAGAT
>JBHADP010000083.1:0-3291 GCA_041855125.1 Neisseria sp.
ATTCGCGCTTTATTTGACGTTGCCAAACGCGATTGGCGTAAAGCACAGCCTTTTGATATGGGGTTTGCCTTAGGGCCGCGCATCAATGCGGCAGGGCGTTTAGACGATATGTCGGTGGGCATTGCTTGTTTGGCAAGCGATGATGAGGCTGAAGCCAAACGCCTTGCCGAGCAGTTGAATGAATTTAATATTGAACGGCGGGAAATTGAGCAATCCATGTTGCAAGATGCGTTGGCGCGTTTCCCTGCCACCTTACCGCCCGAACAAACCACTTTGGTAGCATATCGGGAAGACTATCATCAAGGCGTGGTGGGCATTGTGGCAAGCCGTTTAAAAGACCGTTTTTATCGCCCAACCATTGTATTTGCACCTGCTGATAATGGCGAAGTACGCGGTTCGGGGCGGTCGATTTCTAAACTGCATTTGCGTGATGCTTTGGATATGGTGTCAAAGCGTTATCCCGATTTAATTGTGAAGTTTGGCGGTCATGCTATGGCGGCAGGCTTGAGTATTAAAGCGGAGAATGTGGCGAGATTTCAGCAGGCGTTTGAAGAGGTGGTGCGTGAACGTTTATCGGCAGATGATTTGTCGCAAACGTATTTTACCGATGGCAGTTTGCCTGTGGCTGAGCTGAATTTGTATCAGGCGCAACAGTTGGAACGGCAAGTGTGGGGGCAAGGTTTTCCTCAACCAAGTTTCACCGATGAATTTACGGTGGTGCGCCAACAAACCATGGGTGTGAATCATCGCAAAGCGTGGTTGCAAAAAGAAGGGCAAACGTTTGAAGCGATGTTTTGGCGTTGTGTGGAAGAGTTGCCCAATGTGATTCGGACGGTGTATCGCCCTGTTGCGAATGAATGGCGCAATCAGGTGGAATTGCAGTTGTATGTGGATTATTGGGAAGCGGTGTCAGCAGGATGAAATGGACGGTGTGGTTTTTGTTAATCGCGGCAGTGGGCAATGCTTTGTATCATTTGGGACAAAAGTCTTTGCATGATGTGGCGGTGAATCCTTTGTTGATATTGTGTGTGTATTATGTATTGGCAGGGGTGTTGTGTGTGATAGCTATGCCGTTTTTTGGTAAGGTGGAATGGGCATCGGTTACGGCATTGGCAAGTAATGGGCGCGTTTGGCTGGTGGCATTGGGCATTTTGTTGATTGAACTGGGCTTTTTGCTGGCATATCAAAGTGGCGGTTCGGTGCAATGGTCGGGCGTGGCGGTGAACGGTTTGGCGGCATTGTTGTTGATTCCGTTGAGTTTGTGGCTGTTTCACGAATCATTTTCTTGGCATAAACTGTTGGGAATTGTGCTAACCTTGTTGGGTTTATATTTTTTGGTGAAGAAATAATCATGGCTTTAGAAGTGTATTTGGTGCGGCACGGCAAAACGGTGTTTAATACCACAGGGCGCGTGCAAGGTTGGAGTGATTCACCCTTAACAACGGAAGGGCGTGAGATAGCGGAACGGTTAGGACGCAATCTACACGCCATTCATTTTGATGCGGCGTTTGCCAGCACCTTGCCCCGTGCTTATGAAACGGCAGGCATTATTGTGCAACATAAAGGGCAGCCTGATTTGGCGGTACAACACATTGCGGATTTGCGTGAATATTGTTTTGGTGGCTTAGAAGGCGAATTTTCGCGCGTGGTGTATCAAATGATTGCCGAACGCAGAGGGTTTCCCGATTTGGCAGCATGGAAACAAGCATATCGCCATGCCAAGCGGCATTTATTAGCCGAAGCGATTGTTGAATTTGACAGCATGGGTTTGGCAGAAACCGAAGCGCAATTTGTGCAACGTTTGCAAAACGGCATGGCAGAAGTGGTGCGCCGCAGCGAGGGTTTGCAACGGGTGTTGGTGGTGGCGCATGGTATGGCGATTACCGCTTTTTTAAAAAGCATTGATTTTGATATTATGGGCTATCACAGCTTGCCCAATGCTTCCGTATCACGTTTGCGCTTTGTTGATGGACAATGGCATATCGACAGCGTAGGCGAAACCACATGGATAGCGCAGCAAGGTTGGGCGCGATGGGTGGTGCAAAAAGTTTTTGGTGGTGTGCGATTTAAAGGAACAGCACGATAGGGCAAAAAATCCTTTATAATCTGACTTGATTCCCTTTTTATTCAGGCGGTTTGTATGTTATCAAGCCGCTTGAAAACGTTTTATCCCAACCCAATAAAGGGTGTGATGTAAAGAAGAATACAGATGAAATTTATTGATGAAGCAAAAATTGATGTGGTGGCAGGCAAAGGCGGTAATGGTGCGGTGAGTTTTCGCCGCGAAAAATTTGTGCCGCGCGGTGGACCTGATGGCGGCGATGGTGGAAAAGGTGGCAGCGTATTTGCCCTAGCCGATGAAAACATCAATACCCTTGTGGAATACCGTTTTGTAAAACGCTATCAAGCCAAAAATGGTGAAAAAGGACATGGCAGCGACCGCTATGGTGCGGGCGCAGAAGACATTGTTTTACATATGCCTGTGGGAACCTTAATCCGAGATGTTGATACCGATGAAATCATTGCCGATTTAACTTATCATGGGCAACAAGTGTGTTTGGCAAAAGGTGGAAAAGGCGGTTTGGGCAATATCCATTTTAAATCGTCCACCAATCGCGCCCCCAAACAAGCCACCAATGGCGAAGAAGGCGAAGCACGCACCTTAATGTTGGAATTAAAAGTATTGGCAGATGTGGGCTTATTGGGTATGCCCAATGCAGGCAAATCCACCTTAATTCGTGCGGTGTCGGCTGCGCGTCCTAAAGTGGCGGATTATCCCTTTACCACATTACACCCCAATTTAGGTGTGGTGCGTATGGATGAAAACCACAGCTTTGTGATGGCAGACATCCCCGGTTTGATTGAAGGCGCGGCGGAAGGCGCAGGCTTAGGACACCGTTTCCTAAAACACCTCTCGCGTACAGGCTTATTATTACATGTGGTAGATTTAGCACCTTTTGATGAAGCGGTAAACCCTGCGGAAGAAGCCTTAGCCATTATCAACGAATTGCGTAAATACGATGAAGAATTGTATGACAAACCGCGTTGGTTGGTATTAAACAAACTGGATATGCTCAGTGAAGAAGAAGCCGAAGCACGCACAGCCGAATTTCTCGCCCAAATCGGCTGGGACTACCCTGCCCCCGATGACCGCTTTACCTTTGATATGACCACGCCCCGTTTATTTAAAATCAGCGCGCTGACCCATCAAGGTACTCAAGATTTGGTGCAACATATCAACAGCTATCTGATTGAGAAAAAACGCTTGGCAGCCGAAGCAGAAGCCGCCAA
>JBHADP010000084.1:0-5477 GCA_041855125.1 Neisseria sp.
AGATGGCGAAGTTACCGAAGCAGAGCCTTTGCGCCTTGCTGATACCATAAAGGCAGTTGGCTATGGCATTGATGCCAACAATGATTATTACCGCGTTATTCAATTCCGCGACCTATCGAGCCGACAAATCAAAACCGTTGCCTTATCTATGGGTGAAATCGGCAGTGATGCGTGCTGGCAGCGTTTACAGGCATTAGGCTTGTTTATTTCCAGCGAGAAATTTAAACAGAAAAAGCTAGCCGATTATCTAAAGAATCTAAAGGAGTATGGCAGCAAAACCCCTTACCACATCACCGCTAAGGCAGGCTGGTGCAAAGATGCCTATATTCTGCCTAGTGGCGAAGTCATGCAGAACGACACCAGCAAGAACACCCAGCGCATTATCTACAATGGCGATAAAAGCCAAGCAACCGCCTACACACCAGCAGGCACACTAGAAGAATGGCAAACTGAAATTGCCCAATATGCAGCAGGTAATAGCCGCTTATGCTTGGCATTGGGCATTGCCTTTGCTGCCCCTTTATTGTCGCTACTTCATGCCGAATCAGGTGGGTTTCATCTATTTGGCGATTCTTCCGATGGTAAAACTACAGCTGCCCTAGTTGCCCTATCCGTATGGGGTAAACCATCTGATACCAAAATCACATGGCTAGGAACAGGTTTAGGCTTTTCTAATATTGCTGCCGCGCGGAACGATGGCTTGCTGGTGTTGGACGAAATGGGGCAAGCGAAAGCCAAAGTCATTGGCGATACCGTGTATGGCATCATGAACGGAGTAAACAAGATACAAGGGGCAAAACAAGGCGGCAACCGCCATACCGACCGATGGCGCATTTTAGTGCTATCCACAGGCGAAAAAACACCCGATGCCATTATGGGCAAATACGAAGAATGGCACGCAGGGCAAAACACCCGCCTACCGTCTATCCCTGCCTATACAGGTAAAGGGCATGGCATTTACGATAATCTGCACCACTTTGCCAATGGCGCGGAGCTATCCGAGCATCTACAAGAAGCCGTTGAACAACAACACGGCATGGCAGGCAGAGCCTTTATTGACCTGATTGATGAACAGACCCCAGCCCAAGCGCGTGAAATCATACAAACCTTTATGAACACCCTGCCCCCACTATCAGGACAAGCAAGGCGGGTTGCCCAACGTTTTGCCCTAGTTGCTGCCGCCATAGAGCTGGCAGCCCCTATCACAGGCTTAATGGCTGGTGTTGGTATGATGGGCGTGAAGCAATGCTTTGATGACTGGTTAGAGCGCAACGGCACAGGCAAGATGGAAGATGAACGGATTATTGAGCAAGCAATCGCCTTTATGCAGCAGCACGCCAAAGGTATGCGTTTTATTGACTGGAACGACAAAATAGGCACAACCAATCACGACCATGCTGGCTATTACAAGCGCAAAGACAAGGCAGAGCTAGATGAATGGTGGATTATCCCTATTGTATTTGAGCAAGAAATCTGCAAAACCTTTGATACAGCCAAAGTATGCACCGTACTACATGGGGTTGATTGGCTACAACGTCCCAGCAGCGAAAAAGGCTGGAAACAGCGCAAATATGGGCAAGGGCGATTTTATGTATTAGTAGGCATGATGCCACCCCACACCAGCGATTAAACAGCATACCAACCGTCTGAATCATTCAGGCGGTTTTTTAATACCATCAAAGGGCAATAAAAAATACTACACGCGAGAAAACATAAAAATAGGTTGGTATGGTTGGTATGATTTACTCAAACCCTTATCCAGTAAGGCTTTCAGCATACCAACCATTAAAAAAAAGGTTGGTATAAGGTTGGTATGGGTTGGTATGATTGTAAATAACATTTAAAAACAAATATTTAAACAAGGTAAAAACAACCCCATACCAACCTATTCCAATTCATACCAACCATGATGCGCTAAGGTTGGTATGATTTTATTATTATATTTCATATGGTTACAGCGTTATACCAACCATACCAACCATACCAACCCTATTTTTTATATATATGCGTTTTTTGAAAAATGAACCGCATAAAATGCCAAAATCAGATTAAATAAAGCTAATGATTAGAATAAATACCAATACAAATATCATTATTTGAAATGAAATATCAAAAACCCCTATTTAGTAACTATAGTGATTATTTGAAAAATGCCCATCTAGCAGTAATTGAACATGGATAAATTGAATGGCTCAATCAACACCAAACCCTTGCTAGATAAGGTTTTGAGCTTGTAAGTGGCATAAGGCAATAGAAAACACAGTTATGCCACAAATGGCAGAATATTTCATGGTGTCATTGCCTTAAATAACCTAAAAGGTTATAATTAACCTATTAAGTTAAATAACCCATCTATGGAAAAACGAACCCCACATTGTAAATTGCAGGTAATCAAAGCCCTAATAACTGATGGCAAAATCAGAACAACCCGAAGCGCATTAAGTGGTGCTGAACTATTAGATATTGATTTTGATGGCATGGTTTCTATCATCAATACACTCACACCAGCCGATTTCTACAAAAGCATGACTACCCATGCCGACCATACCATTTGGCAAGATGTTTATCGACCTACTACACCTTATGGCAGCCTATATATCAAGCTGACCGTGATTGATGATGTTTTAATTGTTTCATTCAAGGAGCTATAACTATGAAATGCCCTGTTTGCGGTGCTGCCGAACTAATCCATGACACACGCGATATTCCCTACACCTACAAAGGCGAAACTACCATTATCCCAGCCGTAGAAGCCGATTTTTGCCCAGCTTGTGATGAATCCATTACTGATAGCGAAGAAAGCCGCCGAGTAATGGCAGCCATGCGAGAGTTTCACAAAGAAGTAAATGCACAAATCACTGACCCCAAGCGCATTTATGAAATCCGTACCAAGCTAAATTTAACTCAACAAGAAGCAGGGGCTTTATTTGGCGGTGGTGTGAATGCCTTTTCACGTTACGAAACAGGTAAAACTAAACCCCCATTAGCACTGGTTCAGCTATTCAAGCTACTAGATAGCCAACCTGAATTATTGGCACGATTGAAATAAATCCTACACCAGCCCCATGCTGGTGTTTTTTATTCCATATGCGAACCTATGCGAACTAAAGCGCGAACCACTATTGGCAGACGACACAAAAGACAATCGCCTAAAGATATGGGAAAATTACTACCATGTAGTATTTTTTACAGCCCATAAAAAAGAGCCATGACACCTACCCAAATTTACGAGCTACGCCAAACCTTGCCCTGCAACACCCCATGCCATACCACCACACAAAAGGAATTTGCTGCCTTACTAGGTGTTTCCTTACAAGCGGTGCAGGCATGGGAGCAAGGTAGAAGAAAACCCAATGGCGCAGCCTTAACCTTACTCAAGCTATTGAGCCATTCCCCTGAGCTGGTAAAAGAGTTAAACTAGATGCAATCTAACCTACCCAAAAATACCCCCCAAATGGCTTTGATTTTGACAAATTTACGGTATTTTTTACGGTATTTTTATAATATACAAATTTAATATTTATATAAAACAATAAGTTAAATATCTAATTCGAATCCTGCCGCCGTCAAAAAAGAACAGCCTTTCGAGGCTGTTTTTTTACATCTGTACCCTTCCCCAGCCCACAGCAATTTCAGCAAACACAGTTCAACAGCCACCCATTTCGCTGTATAATTCCCCTCTCACACACTACACAGAATATGAATCAGTCATGACTACTGAAACACACAAACAAGACAATGCACAAGGTGTTAAACACAAAGGCGCAGCCAAAACCGCGCGTATTCCTATCAAAGTGGTTCCCTTAGAAGAAAAACTGCGTAAACCCTCTTGGATACGCGCCAAAGTGCCGACGGGCAAAAAGTTTTTTGAAATTAAAAACATCTTGCGCGACCAAAAAATGCACACCGTGTGCGAAGAAGCCTCTTGCCCCAATATTGGCGAATGTTTTAGCAAAGGCACGGCAACTTTTATGATTATGGGCGACATTTGCACGCGCCGTTGCCCGTTTTGCGATGTGGGACACGGTCGCCCCAATCCACTGGACCCTGATGAACCCAAAAACTTAGCCGAATCGGTTGCTGCCATGAATTTGCGCTATGTGGTGATTACCTCTGTTGACCGCGATGACTTACGCGATGGCGGCGCACAACATTTTGCCGACTGCATTACCGCCATTCGCGAGCGTAGCCCTGACACCAAAATTGAAATCTTAGTACCCGATTTTCGCGGTCGTTTGGATATTGCCTTGCAAATCTTGGCGCAAACACCGCCTGATGTCATGAACCACAATTTAGAAACCCATCCGCGTCTATATAAACAAGCACGCCCTGGTGCAGATTATCAACATTCTTTAGAACTGTTGCGCCGTTATAAAGAAATGATGCCACATATTCCTACTAAATCAGGCATTATGGTGGGTTTAGGCGAAAGCGATGATGAAGTACGCGAAATCATGCGCGATATGCGTGCTCACCAAATTGAAATGATTACGGTGGGACAATATTTACAGCCTTCAGATGGTCATTTACCTGTGTTGCGTTATGTAACGCCTGAACAATTTAAGCAATTTGAAGAAGAAGCCTATGCCATGGGCTTTACCAATGCTGCCATTGGTGCGATGGTACGCTCAAGCTATCATGCTGATGAACAGGCTTCGCACGCTTTAGCAGAACCTTCTGCTTGTCAACATTAAATAAATGTTTAAATAAAACAACAAAAATTTAGTTTTTATATCTTTTAAACTTTACTTTTTCTTAATTTATGCGATAATAAATCTAAGAAACACGAAACCTTTTATTTGGAGAACAGCCATGTCAGACGAAAAAAGTAAAGCCCTTGCCGCCGCCTTAGCTCAAATTGAAAAAAGTTTTGGTAAAGGTTCCATCATGAAGATGGACGGCAGCCACCAAGAAGAAAATTTGGAAGTGATTTCTACGGGTTCATTGGGGTTGGATTTGGCATTGGGCGTAGGCGGTTTGCCTCGCGGTCGAATTGTAGAAATTTTTGGACCTGAATCTTCAGGTAAAACCACCTTGTGTTTGGAATCCATCGCACAATGTCAAAAAAATGGCGGCGTATGTGCCTTTATTGATGCAGAAAATGCTTTTGACCCTGCTTATGCGCGTAAATTAGGCGTGAAAGTGGAAGAGCTGCTGTTGTCGCAACCTGATAATGGTGAACAAGCCTTGGAAATTTGCGATATGTTGGTGCGTTCGGGCGGCGTGGATATGGTGGTGATTGATTCGGTGGCTGCTTTGGTGCCAAAAGCGGAAATTGAAGGCGATATGGGCGACAGCCATGTGGGTTTACATGCGCGCTTAATGAGCCAAGCCTTGCGTAAATTAACAGGACACATCAAAAAAACCAATACGCTGGTGGTGTTTATTAACCAAATTCGGATGAAAATTGGTGTGGTGTATGGCAGCCCTGAAACCACCACAGGCGGTAATGCTTTAAAATTCTATGCTTCGGTGCG
>JBHADP010000085.1:0-7931 GCA_041855125.1 Neisseria sp.
AGCTTCCACCGACAGTAAATTGCTCGCATGCTGTCGTACTACGGAGCGCATCACGCCAGAGAGCAAGCCAAGTTCGGCGGGAGCTTTCCATTGCGCTTCGGGCTGAAAAATCCAAACAAAGCTCTCTTCAGGCAGCCTTTTGCCTTCGCGGTTGCAGCGTCCGGCGGCTTGGGCGACGGAATCCAGCCCGGCTTCGGCGCGCATCACCAGCGGGAAATCGACATCGACGCCCGCTTCGATTAAAGAAGTGGCAATCACGCGGCAGGGTTCGCCGTTTTTCAGACGGCCTCGGATGGTTTCCAGCATTTGCGCGCGGTGTTTGGCGCACATCAGGGTGGTAAGGTGGAACACGCCGTCAAGCTGTTTGGCGTTGTCATACAGGCTGCGGGCGTGGCGGCGGTTGTTGACGATGATGAGCATTTGCCGGTGTTGCCCGAGCTTTTCCAACAGGTCGGCATCGGTTTGCAGACCGATATGTTGTACGGTGGTTCGGCGCAGTTGCTCGAAAAGTGCGGTCGGATTCGGGGCGATTTCGCGTACGTTTTCAAAGCCGCGGTAAAAGCCGTGTTCTGCTTGCACGGCGGGCTGGGTGGCGGTGCACATTACCACGCTGCAACGGTAGTTTCGCGCCAGCTCTTTGATGGCCTGCATCACGGGCAGCAGCAGGTTGAGCGGTAGCATTTGCGCTTCGTCGAGAATAATCACGCTGCCGGCGATATTGTGCAGCTTGCGGCAGCGCGAGGAACGGTCGGCAAACAGCGATTCGAAAAACTGCACGGCGGTGGTCACCACCACGGGCATATCCCAGTTTTCGGAGGCTTGGCGCAGTTTGTCTTTGCTGTGTTGGTCTTTGAGCTTGCTGTCGTCGAAGGTGCTGTGATGTTCCAACACGGCGGCTTCGCCCAAATCACCAAAGGCTTTGCGGAACTCGGCGGCGTTTTGCTCGATGATGCTGGTAAAGGGGATGACGTAAATCACACGCCGCATGCCGTGACGCTTGGCGTGTTCCAAAGCGAATGCCATCGAAGTGAAGGTTTTGCCACCGCCGGTGGGCACGGTAAGGGTAAACAGGCCGGGTGCCTCGCCGGCTTGGGCGACGGCATGGTCGAGAATGTTGCTGCGCAGGCGGTTAAGCGCGGCGCGGCGTTGTTCGGCTTCGGTCGCCGCCTGTTCGGTAGGCCGTCTGAAAGATTCGATAAAGACGTTGAAGCGCTGTTGCAAGGCGTTTAAATCGGGATGGCCGCCGCGTTGTATGGTGTTGTTTTCAGCGGAAGCATAAAAGGCCTCGGTATCGAGAAAGTCGGCATCCACCAAGCAGGAATACAGCATGCGGGTGAAGAAGGCATAGGAAAACCATTTGTGATGAGCGTCGGCCTTCAAGGGCGGTGCAGGCAGCTTTTCCGGCAGGGCGATTTCCTGCCGCCAAACAGGATCAAGATCGGGAAGGTCTTTGCCGAAAGACAAGGCAAGGCGTTGCGCCAAGGTGCGGCGATTGTCACCTTCGCCCGCGCCGTTGGCCAAGCCGGCATGGTGGCCGGCAATGCAGAAGGCCATCAGCTTGCCTGCCTTGTCACCGAACCGTTCTACCGCAATTTTCGCACCTGCGGTAGCATGGTCAACCGATTTTCCGCCGCGCAAGCGTGCAGCAAATTCAGGCGTATATTTGCCCAAGTCGTGTAGCTCACCTGTATAGCAGGCGATTTCCTGCGCTCCAAAAACAGCGGCAAACCCCGCCGCCATCTCGCCGACTTGGGCAAGATGGTTGCTTAAGGTTTGCCATTGTGATTCGGGTAAATTTTTGGCAGAATGGGCATAAAATAACATGGTCTCTCCTCAAACATAAACACTCAACACAATATAACCGAAATTTCTCATCTCTACTGTCTCTATACACCCCTATCCAAACCCGTTAAAATTCGCTTTTATTTTTCAACTTAGCCACAATATCAAGCAATCTATTGTGTTTAAGTCAGCTATTTACATGCAAAATCTTCATTCTCAAAACATTATTGTTGGACTTTCAGGTGGCGTGGATTCTTCCGTTACCGCTTATTTACTCAAGCAGCAAGGTCATCAGGTGCGCGGTGTGTTTATGCAAAACTGGCAAGATGATGACAACGATGAGTATTGCAGTATCAAACAAGATTCTTTCGATGCCATTGCGGTGGCGGATATTTTGAATATTGATATTGATATTGTGAACTTTGCTGCACAATATAAAGACCATGTGTTTGCGTATTTTTTAAAAGAATATTCGGCAGGGCGCACCCCTAATCCCGATGTATTATGCAATGCCGAAATCAAATTTAAATGTTTCTTGGATTATGCCATTGCACAAGGTGCAGACGTGATTGCCACAGGGCATTATGCGCGTAAAGAAGTGCGCGATGGTGTGCATTATTTACTGAAGGGTTTAGATAGCAATAAAGACCAAAGCTATTTCCTGTATCGTTTGCAACCCTATCAACTACAACGCGCCATGTTTCCTTTAGGCGAACTGGAAAAACCAGAAGTGCGCCGCTTGGCAGCAGAAGCCAAACTTCCCACCGCCACCAAAAAAGACAGCACAGGCATTTGCTTTATTGGGGAGCGTCCGTTTCGAGCATTCTTACAACAATACTTGCCTACTCATCAGGGCGATATGGTCACTCCTGAAGGTAAAAAAGTGGGCGAACATGTTGGCTTAACATTTTATACCTTAGGGCAACGCAAAGGCTTAGGCATTGGTGGTGCAGGCGAGCCGTGGTTTGTGGCAGGAAAAGATTTGGGCAAAAATGAATTAATCGTGGTACAAGGGCATGAACACCCTTTGCTTTACACGCAAAGCCTAATCATGAACGATTTAAGTTTTACTCTACCCCAACGTCCAGCCGAAGGACGTTATCATTGCAAAACACGCTATCGCATGGCAGATGCCCCATGTGAATTGCGTTATCTCACAGATGACAGCATTGAGCTGATATTTGATGAACCCCAATGGGCGGTTACCCCTGGTCAATCGGCAGTATTATATGATGGCGATGTGTGCTTAGGAGGCGGCATCATCACCGCAACCGATAAACCCGTCATCATCACGGCTTCGTAATATAGGAAACGAAAATCATGGAAAAAATCTGGTTATCCAGTTATCAAGAAGGGGTACGCGCCGAAGTGAATGTGCGCGAGTATCAATCTATTATTGACGTGTTTCATCAAAGCGCCCAAAAATATGCCCAGCGCACTGCGTTTATCAATATGAATCAACACTTGAGTTTTAGTGAACTCAAGCAAAAAGCCGAACAATTCGCCTCTTTTCTCCAAAATCACTTAAAACTGCCACACGGTGAACGGGTTGCCATTATGTTGCCTAATTTATTGCAATATCCCGTTGCCCTATTAGGAGCATTACAAGCAGGCATGATTGTGGTGAATGTGAATCCACTCTATACCCCGCGTGAATTAGAACATCAGCTCAACGATAGCGGTGCCACCACCATCATCGTATTAGAAAACTTTGCGAATACCTTAGAGCTGGTGTTACCGCGCACCCCAATTAAAAACATTGTATTAGCCAGCATAGGCGATATGTTGGGCAGCATTAAAGGTTGGCTAACCAATTTTGTTGTTCGCAAAATCAAAAAAATGGTGCCTGATTATCGTTTGCCTGCCAACACCATTCCTTTTAAACAAGCCCTCGCCTATGGCGCACAACATGCTTTTAGCCCTGTTCCACTCACCTTAGAAGACACCGCGTTTTTACAATATACAGGCGGCACCACAGGCGTTTCCAAAGGCACCATCCTCACACATGGCAATATTTGTGCCAATATTATGCAAGGCAAAGAATGGATTAAACCCAGTTTACAAGCAGGCAAAGAAGTTGCCTTAGGCGCATTACCACTCTATCATATCTTTGCGCTTACCGTAAACACCATGATTTTAATGGAATTGGGTACAACCACCGTTTTAATCACCAATCCCCGCGATTTAGCAGGCTTAATCAAAGATTGGAAAAAATACCATATATCCATTTTTATTGGCGTCAATACCTTATTCAACGCGCTGACCAATCATGCCGACTTTAACAGCATTGATTTTAGTGGCTTACGTTTATCATTAAGCGGAGGCATGGCAGCACAAAAAGCCGTTGCAGATAAATGGCTCCATACAACAGGACAGCCGATTGTAGAAGCCTATGGCTTAACCGAAGCCAGCCCCGGTGTTGCCATCAATCCACTCAATATCACAGGCTACACAGGCATGATAGGCTTGCCCATTTCCAACACCGAAGTTGAACTGCGTAATGGTCAAGGCGAAGAAGTGGCGATTGGCGAAGCAGGCGAATTATGGATACGCGGTCCACAAGTGATGCAAGGCTATTGGAATCGCCCCGAAGACACCGCCAAAGCCTTAGACGCGCGTGGTTTCTTAGAAACAGGCGATATTGCCGTGATGAACGAACAAGGTTGGATTAAATTGGTAGACCGCAAAAAAGACATGATTGTGGTGTCAGGTTTTAACGTTTACCCCAATGAAATTGAAGACGTGATGGCACAACACCCTAAAGTATTAGAAGTAGCGTGTATTGGTGTTTCCAACGAAAAAACAGGCGAAGCCTTAAAACTCTTTGTGGTCAAAAAAGACCCCTCACTCACCCAAGAAGAACTCATCGCCTTTGCCCGCACCGAATTGACAGGTTATAAAGTACCCAAAGACATTGAGTTTCGCGAAGAATTGCCGAAATCCAATGTCGGCAAAATCTTACGCCGTGAATTACGGGCGGAAGCGGAACAATCTTAAAAAACAGGCTGTTCCTCTCGAACAGCCTATTTTTAATACCCACTTTCTTCTAGCACATCGCCTTGCTCGTTCCACACCGTTTTGCTAATCAAATTATCATTTTGATAAACGGCTTCAGAACGCTTCGTGCCATTGGGATACCAATCCAACACAATACCATTGCGTTTATCGCCCTCAAACACCATTTCACTCAGCACCTTCCCACGGTCATCCCAAGTTAAGGCTTCAATAACGCGACCATTACGCATCAGTGCCTCACTCTTTAAACCGCCATTGGTGTGCCATTGTTTCCATTTACCATTGGCTTGATTATTGCGAAACTCAATTTCACTCTCTTTACGCCCTGTACGGTAATAACGCGCACCCACGCCCTCAGTTTTACCACGCACAAATGGGATTTCTTCCATTTTCTTCCCATCGGGATACCACTTCACCCATGTTCCATGCGGCAAACCATTTTGATAAGACGTAACCGTTTTTTTCTGCCCATTAAAATACCATAGGGTTAAAGTACCCTGATTTAATTTCGGAATAAACTGTTTTACCTGCGCCAAAGGCACTTGATACACATCAGAGTATTTTTTGCGCGAGGGATAATAAAAATCCTGTACTTGCGCTTGTCCACCCACCACTTGATACTCACGAATATACGCCACCACCGACATATTATCAGTGAGCTTACCTGTTTGATTAAAATACAGCTTATGAATGTCCTGCGCGCAAAGTACAGCAGGCATCAACGCTAATACTGCCACCACCACACTTAATTTTCTCATTGTCGCATCCGTTATTTTTGCCAATACGATTTCACATTCACAAATTCATACAACCCAAATTCCGACAACTCTCGCCCATAGCCCGAAGCCTTGACCCCACCAAATGGCAAACGCAAATCGCTGCTGGTATGGCGATTAATAAACACCGCACCTGTTTGCAATTTTTCAGCATAATGCCAAGCGGCAGCTTCATCTTGGCTATAAATACTCGCCCCCAAACCAAAAGGATTATCGTTTGCCAACGCGATGGCATGTTCTGCATCACGCGCACGCAGCAACACCGCCACAGGTCCAAACACTTCTTCATGATATACCCGACAAGCAGGGCTCACATTATCCAACACCGTAGCAGGATAAAACCATCCTTCCCCATCAGGTAACGCGCCACCACATAATGCCACTGCCCTATTTGCCAACGCATCTTGCACCTGTTCATGTAAATGCTGACGTAAGTCGGCGCGATGCAAAGGGGCTAAAGTGGTTGTGTCGTCTAATGGATGACCCATTTTTAAACGCGCACATTCTGCCAACAATAAAGGAATAAAGGCTTCTGCAACCTCATCGGTAATAATGATTCGTTTGGCAGCATTACAAGATTGTCCTGCATCACGAAAACGCGAATAACACGCATCTTTTGCCGCTTGCGCCAAATCCGCATCAGGCAACACGATTAACGCATTGCTCCCACCCAATTCCAACACCGTTTTTTTCAAGTGCAAACCCGCATGTGCTGCCAATTTGCGCCCTGTGTGAGTTGAGCCAGTAAATGCCAGAGCATCAGTAGCTTCAATCGCTTTTAACACATCATCATTGTTCAACCATGCAGGCAAAATAGGCAAATCATCAATTAGCTCAAACAATGCTGCGCTTACGCGTGCCACACTAGGCGCAGGCTTGACCACGCAAGCATTACCCGTACACAAAGCAGGAATGGCAAAGCGCAACACTTGCCACACAGGATAATTCCACGGCATCACCGCCAACACCACGCCCAAAGGCTCAAAACGCACTTGGCTTAAACTCGCTTGCGTGGCAATGGTTTTATGCGCCAACAATTCAGGAGCTAAACGGGCATAATAGCGAATCAACTCCACCGATTTATCGAGTTCCGCTTCACATTCGCGCAAACACCGCCCCACTTCTTCACTCACCATGGTTGCCAAGCGATTGCGCTGTGCTGCCAATCGGTCAGCAAATGCATTTAATTTAGCGGTACGCGCCGTTACAGGCAAAGCAGCAAATACCGCTTGTTGCTGGCGCAAATCGTGCAATTCTTGTAGAAACGCCGCCCAATTTTGAGGCGGTCGTTCAAATAAAATGGTTTGGTTCAAAATATGAATACTGCGAAACATGGCTAAGGTGTGTGAGCTTAAGAGAGAATTGAATAATTATTTAGCAATTATAACATAGTTATCATCGAAATGCTTGCCCAACTTGCAGCCGAATAGACAATTTTGCAACAGCAATTATTTGATTCACAAAAAACTTTTTGGCTAATAAATAGATTGAGGCTTTAAATAACCTGCCGTGAGCGCAATGGATGGAAACCACATTAAGTATTCAGTTGAGCTTGTTTTAAACATGCCAACATGTTTTTTAACCTTTCTCATTCCCTATTTCAGCTCGTATTGAGCAAGTTTTTATCTATCCAGCTTGGTTGCATCCTAACCCATGATTTGATGTTTCAGGCTGCCTGTTTGTTGTTTTAAGCGTATTTCTTGAGAGATTGATTTTGCTGATGTTTTTGCATTGCTCATAGTCGCTTCATGCCTTCTGTCGTTAATTTAGAGCATATGCCATACAGGTTGAACTCACAATGAAAACCGTATTACACTATTTTGTTTTTAATTGATAACTCTATTATTTTTAACTCACTTACTAAAAGAAAGGCACGACTATGAGCAGCAATGGCATTTACGTTTGGGACAGCAACCACGGCATTCCCACCTCTTTTGACGAAGCAACCGAAATGCTCGACAAATTATCCAACACCACCGTTCGCGAACCCAGCGCCAATATGGCAGCTTTCGGCAAACTGATGGGGCGGTTTGTTAAAAAAGCCCTAGAATACTTCGATGGCAATTATGAATTAGAACAATGCGCCAATATCGCCAGAACCACCGCCAAAATGCGCCAAGCGGTTTATAGCTTTGAGGGCAGTTTTGAAGGGGTGGCAGGGGCATTTGATGCATATTTGATTTTGAGTGCCAGCAATACGGGCTGTGTGGTTTATCATGGCGATTGGGAAGAAGTGTATTTGCCCGATGGCACTTGCTTTAATGCCATTAATCAAGCAGGAACTTGGCACGACAAAGCCGCTCAAGGTGAAGCCAACTGGAAGCAATTTATTAAAGAACAAAAAGACACCAGTAAACC
>JBHADP010000086.1:0-9659 GCA_041855125.1 Neisseria sp.
CAGCCACAACTGCGTCCTGTCCCTGCTCAACTTACTACACGATGGCACAGCCCGTGGCTTGCGTATGCAAATTTCCCTATTGCATGGCGAAAGCCTGATTACCCGCGCACGCAATAACTGCGTGGCACAATTTCTTGCCAACCCTGATTGGACACACCTTTTTTGGGTTGATTCCGATATTGGTTTCACGCCCCAAGCCGCCTATCGTTTACTGCTGTCTGATTATGACATTGCCGTGGGTGCGTATCCCCAAAAATTCGACCACTGGATGGTAGAAGGCTTGCCATCTGAACTCAATATGGAACAATTCAACAACCTATTTGCCACCTATGGCGTACACGCCCACACCAGCCCAAACGCCGCCGAAACCACACTTGCCATTCAAGAAGATGGGTTTCTCAAAATCAAAGCAGCCCCTTTAGGCTTTAGCGTAATCAAACGCCAAGTTTTTGAACAACTCATTGTCGCACACCCCGATTACCGCTATATACCCGACCACCCCACCCATGACGAAGGTTTCCATTATCGCTTCTTCGACACCGCCATCGACCCCGATAACCAGCATTACCTATCAGAAGACTTGGCTTTTTGCCAATTATGGCGTCAACACGGTGGCGAAATCTATTTAGATGCCTATTCCAACCTCAACCATCAAGGCATCAAACTATTTACAGGCAATTTTTCCCAATCATTAATCAACGACCCTGCTAAAGCCGTACAATGTCCGCCCAATCAGCCCATTGTCTTATCAGGTGTTGAACATCTCATGCCTCACCCAACCCACACCAACGAATAAACACCCTACCCACCCACCCCAACACAAGGTGGGTGGGGTGCGCTATATAACTAAAACGCATGATAACGCAACCAATATTTCTTTCCCTTTTATGAATACTTGCTTTATTGTTCTGCCCTATTCAATTTAAGGATTTTATATCATGCGTTCATCATTCACTTTTGCTGCCCTCTTTTCCATTGCCGCTTTAAGCGCTTGTTCTCCTCAAGCCGAACAAACAACTGCCAAAGAAGCCCCTGCTTCTTCTGTTGCTACCGCCTCTGCCGCAGGTGGCGTGAAATTGCTCAATGTTTCTTACGATGTGGCACGCGATTTCTACAAAGACTACAACCCCTTATTTGTTGCTGAATACCAAAAACAACATAACAACGAAAACATAACCGTCCAACAATCACATGGCGGTTCCAGCAAACAAGCGCTTGCCGTTGCCAATGGCTTACAAGCCGATGTCGTAACCATGAATCAAGGCTCAGATATTGATTTATTGGTGAAAAAAGGCTTGGTAAAAGCCGATTGGCAAAAAGCCTTCCCCGATAATGCCGTTCCTTTTACCAGCATCACCGTGTTCTTGGTACGCAAAGGCAATCCCAAACAAATTAAAGACTGGGCAGATTTGGCACAAGACAATTTAAAATTGGTGATTGCCAATCCTAAAGTAACAGGTAACGGTCGCTATACCTTCTTAGGCGCGTATGGTTATGCCTTAAAAGCCCACAATAACGATGATGCCAAAGCGCGTGAATATATGAAAAAGCTGTTGGCAAATGTAGAAGTATTTGAAAACGGCGGACGTGCTGCCACCACCACCTTTGTTCAACGCAATATTGGTGATGTTTTGATTACGTTTGAAAACGAAGCCAATTTATCAGCCAAACAATTTGGTGCAGGACAATTTGAAATCGTATATCCCAAATATTCTATCCGCATGGAAAGCCCTGTTGCCGTAGTGGATAGCGTGGTGGACAAACGCGGCACACGCGCTGCCGCGACCGAATACCTCAACTATTTATGGAGCAAACCTGCTCAAGAATTGGGTGCAAAACTCTATTTACGTCCTGCCAATCCTGAAGTGGCAGCCGCTTTTGCCAAAGAGTTGCCCCCGATTGAAACTTTCCGCCCCACCGATGTTTTCGGCTCATGGGACGACATCATGCCTAAATACTTTGCCGATGGCGGTGTGTTTGACCAATTAAGCACCACAGGCAAACAATAAACCCTCTTATTAAAACAGGTGTACTGCTCGTACACCTGTTTTGCTATTCAATTCCTGCCCATTTATGCGTTTGTATGCTTAATTGCCAATGCACAGGCGCATGTTCACGGCTGTTTAAACGTCCGATTTGACGAATCGTGTCATAAATATTCATCACGCCCTGTTGTTCACAAGGCGATAAATAATAGTGCTGTGCCTGAATTTTTTGCTCCATTGTCTCGCAAAACGCTAGCACATCGCCATCCGCCACAATACGCACTTCATCGGCATGAGAAATACATTGTTGCTCATATTTAGCGGCATAACACGCTTTTGGGCTAACGGCAATATAATCAATTTGCGGCAACACAGGATTTAAACCATTGGTTTCAATCAGCAAACGATAGCCTAAATCTTTCAATGCCATCAACAGCTTGTCTAAATGTGGCTGAATAGTGGGTTCGCCTCCCGTAATGATGATATGACGCGCGGTATAACTTTGCACCCGTTGCACAATCTGCGCCAAACTCATATTTTGAAAACGCAGATAATCGGTATCACACCAAGCACACGCCAAATTGCATTTTCCTAAGCGAATAAATATCGCAGGCAAGCCCGTGTTATAACCTTCGCCTTGTAGGCTTTCAAAAATCTCCACAATACGATAAGTGGTCATAACACGCTCCACACCGCACAAAATGCCAACATTGCGGGTAAACCTTGTTTCAATAAAATCCCCACATTAGAGGTGAAAGCACCCCACAATGCTGCCATTATCACAAAACTTAAAAACAATAATGTAACGCTATGTGTGGCAACTTCAGGGGCAAAACATTGCGCCCACACCAAACCCATTGCCAAGAAGCCGTTATACAAACCCTGATTGCTAAACATTACCTGCACCCGTTTTTGCTGCATAAATTCTTCGGGTAAACGAAACACTTTGGCGGCTTGTTGGCTGGGTATGCAACACATCTCCAAATACATAATATAAAAATGCTCTAATGCCACCAACCAAACCAACACGCTGGCAATTACCGTCATCATCATGCTTCTCCTTCATATTCGGCATACGAGGTGGGCGTTTCCCATAATTTAATCCGACACACAGGCACGCCCACTGCCTGCAAACGATGATACATTTCTATGGCTAAGTATTCAGCCGTGGTGCGCTGATTTAAACGCAAGGTTTTCATCTGCCAACTCTCTAACAAAGCAGCAATTTGGCTTTCTCGTTCATTGTTGCCATGATAAAGAAACGCATGGTCAAATGGCTCCAAAATGGCTTGTTTGACCCATGTTTTTAAATCGGCAAAATCCATCACCATGCCTGCTTTTGCGCCCTCATTTATCAAAATGCTGGCAACGGTTACTTCTAATTGATAGGTATGACCATGTAAGTTTTGGCATTTACCATCATGTCCATCGAGCATATGGGAAGCATCAAACGTAAATATTTTGCTGATTTTCATACGGTTTGACTCGCTAAATATTCCGCTAAACCGCGTTCACGCAATACACAACTGGGGCATTCGCCACATCCTCCTGCCACGCCGTGATAGCAGGTATGCGTATGTTGGCGAATATAGTCTAAGCAGCCCAATTGATCGGCTAATGCCCATGTTTGGGCTTTGGTGAGATACATCAAAGGCGTATGGATACGAAACGTTGTGTCCATGGCTAAGTTTAGGGTTACATTCATGGATTTAATAAACACATCACGGCAATCGGGATAACCTGAAAAATCGGTTTCACATACACCCACAATAATATCTTGAATGTTTTGGCTTTTCGCATAAATGGCAGCATACAATAAAAACAAGGCATTGCGCCCATCCACTAAGGTATTGGGAATGCCATTGGCAGCCGTTTCAATCGCGGCTTGTTTGTCCATCAAGGCGTTATGGGTGATGTGTTGCATCACGCTTAAATCTAATAAGGTATGGTGTACACCTAAATCTTGTGCTATCCAGCGAGCGCGTTCTAATTCGATGGCGTGGCGTTGTCCATATTGAAATGAGATGGCTTGCACATGATGCTGTCCGTATTGTTGAATGGCTTGAATCAGGCAAGTGGTGGAATCTTGTCCGCCTGAAAAGACGACCAAGGCAGAAGAAGGGTTCATAAAGTGTCCTAGTTTTGTTATCGCGGGAGGATTGCGAACCGCGTGGTTAAAGAAAAAGAATCGGCTATTATAGCCCAAATCAGTTAGAATAAACCCTTTTTCACGCATACGGTAAACACCATGTTGGTATTGGGTATTGAATCTTCTTGTGATGAAACAGGTGTCGCGCTCTACGATACCAAACAAGGCTTAATCGGCAATCAATTACACACGCAAATGGCGATGCACGCTGAATATGGCGGTGTAGTGCCTGAATTAGCCAGTCGCGACCATATTCGGCGTTTGGTGCCGCTCACCGAAGCCTGTTTGCAAGAAGCGCAAAAAACCTATGCCGATATTGATGCGATTGCGTTTACGCAAGGGCCGGGGCTAGGTGGAGCTTTATTGGCAGGCAGCAGTTATGCCAATGCCTTAGCGTTTGCTCTCAATAAACCTGTGATTCCTGTGCATCATTTGGAAGGACATTTGTTGTCGCCTTTATTGGCAGAGGAGCAGCCTGAATTTCCCTTTGTGGCATTGCTGGTGTCGGGTGGACATACGCAATTTATGGCAGTACGCGGTATCGGCGATTACACCTTATTAGGCGAAAGTGTGGACGATGCCGCAGGCGAAGCATTCGATAAAACCGCCAAGCTCTTGGGCTTACCCTACCCCGGGGGAGCAAAATTATCTGAATTAGCCAAACTGGGTTCGCCCGATGCGTTTACCTTTCCACGCCCCATGCTGCATTCAGGCGATTTACAAATGAGTTTTTCAGGTTTAAAAACTTCGGTTTTAACAGCAGTGCAAAAAGCGCAAGCTGAATATGGCACAACCTTGCCCGATGCGGTTCGCAACGATATTTGTCGTGCATTCCAAGATGCGGTGGTGGACGTATTGACCGCCAAAGCCAAACAAGCCTTGCTCGATACAGGCTTTCGCACCTTAGTTGTGGCAGGCGGTGTGGGTGCCAACTGGAAATTACGCGAAACGCTGAATCAGCTGCAAATCAAACGCCATGCCAAAAGCCCTGCTGAAGCGGTTAAAGTGTATTTTCCGCCCTTGAGTTTATGCACCGATAATGGCGCGATGATTGCTTTTGCAGGGGCAATGCGTTTACACGATGCCCGTGCGGTGGCGGGTTTTGGCGTCAAACCGCGGTGGCACTTAATGGACATTGTTCAATCTTAAAAACAAGCGTTATCAATGTGATAACGCTTTTTTCTTGCCTTTTGCATACAAATCGTTTATATTTGCATACAAATGAATACAAACGTAAGCATTATGATATGAACTCTTCCCACCGTATTCCCATCAGCGTACGAATTTCGCAAGAAGATGCGGATTTTATTGCTGATTTACATTTAGAAGGTGCGCATACGCCCTCTGAAAAAATCCGCGAATTGCTGAAACAAGCCCGTTTGGCACACACACAACAACGCGATTACAGCCATGCTTTGCAACAAGCCGAGCAGTTTTTGCAAACCGCCAAACATGATGTGTTGTATCTAGAAAAAGAATTGGGCATACATTCACCCATTTTAGCCCGTATGTTTGACTGGATACCCGACCTCTGCGCCACCTTAGCAGCAGATTTGCCCCCAGCAGCCAGCTTAACAGATTTACAAAAATATGAACGTGAAGTGATGTGGCGCATTGTGCGTTTGAGCAACAGCATTTTACAGCTTGCCATCACAGGCAAAGGTGCTGCTTATGACGATACCGTATTACAGCAATTAGACAACACCTTAAAACTGGCACAAATCGTGCAACAACATTATGGAACAGAAAGGGAAACCAATGAGTGAAACATTAGCGCGTCGCGTAGGGCGCTTGGTAAGCGGAGGATTTCATGCCTTAGTTGATGCCGCAGAAAATCTGGCACCCGAAGCCCTGATGAATGAAAACATTCGTGAAATTGAACGGGCAATAGATGAAGTGCGTGCAGAGTTGGGCAAAGTGTTGGCACAAAAACATTTAACCGCCAAACAAATGGCAGCAGACAACAATCAACATGAAGCCTTAAACGAGCGTTTACAAGCGGCTTTGCAACTAGGGCGTGATGATTTGGCGGCGGTGGGCATTGCCGAACAAATGGATATTGAAGCCCGTTTGCCCATATTAGAAAACACCCTTGCCGATTGCGTGGCGCAAGAAAATGAATTGGAACGCTTTATTGCCGCATTGCAAGCCAAAAAACGCGAAATGCAACACCAGCTTCAGCTATGGCGTAACGCTCAAACTACGCCCTCGCCCACAGCCCAGCCCACCCAGTTAAACCACATTGCGCAACGTGCAGAACGCAGCAGCCATGCGTTTGACCGCATGATGAGCAGGCAAAATGCTCTACACCACAGCAACGACATTCATCAATTAAGCCAACTCAAAGAATTAGAAGAACTCAGTCGCCAAAACCAAATCCAAACACGACTGGCAGCACTCAAAGCCAAGCAGTCAAACTAAATTATGGGAAAACTGTTTGTCAGGGCAACACATCCAGCAGCGTTCTATATGTTGTCCTGAATGAAATGGGCTTGCGTTCCCATCCATTATTCTCCGCCTCAATGGCGGGGTTTTAACCGAAAAAGGGGATACTGATGAACTCTGTCAAACCACCGCCTTATCAGATGCAACCTGCATCCAATCCGTTTAACCAACGCAAATGGCAGATGGTGATGGTAGTGGTATTTGTGCTCAGTCTTGCTGCTTTGATATATGGCGACCGTGAAACCGCATCGCCCCTGTCTGCACCACCTGTTTCCAGTTCTCCCCAAACGGCTGAACAGCTTTATAGCAACCGCGAAACCGCATCACCTCTGCCTGCGCCATCTGTTTCCAGCTCACCCCAAACGGCTGAACAGCTTTACCGACAAGCCATACAATACATTAACCAAAATAATTGGCAAGCCGCTGTTCCTTATTTAGAACAAGCGGCTCAAGCAGGTCATGCGCGTGCACAAAATAACTTAGGCGTGGCTTATATAGAAGGCAGAGGCATCGATGCCCATCCCACTTTAGGTTGCACATGGATAGGCAAAGCCGCCCAACAAGCCCCCAACGATATGCTATTCCAAGATAATTGGGGCAGATGTTTAACTGAAATTCCCCAGCCCAATTATACCCAAGCCCTACAAGCCTTAACGCCACCTGCTCAAGCAGGTTTATCAGGCGCGCAATTTTCCTTAGGCAATTTATATTTACGCGGACAAGGTGTCCCTGCCAATGCAGCGGTGGGTTTATATTGGGTGGGTTTAGCCGCTGCCCAAGGCGAAAAAAACGCGCTTGAACAAATGGGTCATTGCCTCATTGCCCGTGAGTGCAGCCAACAATATTACCAACCTGCCCTTGGCTATGCTGTGATTATCTTGGCATACCAACGCGCCCAGCCTTCAAACCCTCTGCAAAAATTCACCCATTATTGGCATCAAAAATACCTCTATTCACAATTAAGCGATAGCGACCAACAACACGCACAAAACTATATCCAACAATGGCAAAACCTCACCTCTCAAGCCTTAGTGGAACAAATCTGGCTAGAAAGTGGCGCTGTACACAAACAACCCTAAATAGGAAAACATCATGTGGGCATTGATTAACGCACCCGACAATTTGATTTTTGGCGTTGCCTTAATGGTGATGCTGTTATTAGGTGTTTTAGAACTCATCTCCTTATTACTCGGTGGCATCAACGATTGGATAGATGGCTTGTTGCCCGATAGCTTAACAGAAACCACCCATGCAGACGTGGGCTTAGATGCCACTGATGCAGGCATTTTTATTCGCTTTTTAAGCTGGTTGTATATCGGCAAAATACCCTTATTAATGCTCATCGTGGTGTTTTTAGCCGTATTTGGCTTATTGGGCTATGGTGTTCAAACAATAGCTGCTTTATTATTCGGCAGCTATTTACATGGTGCACTGGCGGCTGTAATAACTTGGTTGCTTGCTTTGCCCCTTGTGCGCCTCATTGCAGCAGGTTTATATCGCATACTGCCACGAGACGAAACCACCGCCATCCGACAAGAAAACTTAGTGGGCAGAGTGGGCATCATCGTATTAGGCGATGCCAAAATCGGCAGCCCTGCCCAAGTGCGCGTTAAAGATGCCCATGGGCAACAACATTATGTGATGGCAGAACCCGATAGCGACACCACCTTAAAACAAGGTGAAACCGTTTTACTGATTTCCGTAACAGGCAATCGCTTCACCGCCATTGCCAACCCCAGCAGCAGCTTAGTGGATACCGCAACATGATTAGAATTCGGCGAATGCAACACGCGCCCAAACGCTTTAGCTTCATTCAACCCCTCTTAATATGGCTCACACTTGCCATAGGCTTAATGTGGCTGTTTCAAAAACAACACACTCCCCAACCAGAAGAACTCCTACAAGCCCAACCCGCCCACGACCACAGCTACACCCAAAACCTTGATGGTTTGGGCTACCTAAACTACATTCGCCACCAAGCAGGTTTACCCTTCCTACACTATTCGCCCGAGCTAACCCAAGCAGCAGGCAACCATGCCCGTTATTTAACCCACTATCCCAATGATGGACACGATGAAACCCAAACCCAAAGCCCCTTATTTACTGGTGCTGAATTGGGCGACCGCGTGGCACACGTTGGCTATGCCTATCAAGGCGCACAAGAAAACATCAGCACCATTCAAAACAGCAAAGGCAGCCCCCTGCCCGCCCCGTTGCCCGAACACCTGCACCTAGATGGCTTAATGACCGCCATCTACCACCGCTTTTCCCTGCTCGACCCTAGCATTGACGAAGCAGGCGTTGTCATGGCTTCATCGCCACAACATCAAGTTTTAGTGGTCAATCAAGGCAGCCGTATTCACCAATCCCTGTGCCGCTTAGGGCGACAACAGCCCCAAGTTGCCCGCACCTACACCGTCGGTTTATGCCGTGATAACAGCCTGATTTACCAAGACGAAATGCCCCCGCGCACCAACAAAGCCTATGTGGTTTACCCTGTGGGCGACCGCGCGCGCACCGATTTTCACAACGAAATCCCCAATCCCATGCCCGAACACGAATTTACAGGCAACCCCGTGAGCATCATGTTTGCCGATCACAGCCCTGCTGTTACCATGCGCGCGTTTCGCCTGTATCAAACCGATACCGAACAAGAAATCACCCCCACCCATATCCTCACCCACCAAACCGACCCCAACAAACTGTTTACCCCCCATCAATTTGCCTTATTTCCACTGCAACCCTTGCAATACGACACCCCCTATCGCGCCGAATTTCACTATCGCCAACAAGGGCAAAACAAAATCGCTACATGGCAATTTCGTACCAAAAAACCCGACTACCCCTATTTTTCCGTTCAAGGTGGCGAAAAACTGGCAGTAGAAAGTGGCAAAGCCTATTTTGTGCAATGGGTGGGCAAACCCTGCCGTGCCGACTGTGCCAGCGTTAATTACCGCGCCCGCAACCATGCCGAGCTTACCCTACACGGACACGAAGTAGATGGCTTAATTCTCAGCATCACAGGCGAACGCGGCAGCAGCGTGCGCGTGATGCGCGGAAAACAAGACGAACAAGCCGTA
>JBHADP010000087.1:0-32146 GCA_041855125.1 Neisseria sp.
AGGCTCGCCCACATAAGGGCAAACCTGTTTGACATCTTGATGCACCCGTTTAATCCATTCTTCGGGTGGGAAACTGCCTATTTGGTCGGATACGCTAATCACCGCAGCGATTTCATGGGCATCTGCACTCAGTTGGCTGCGATCAAAAAGCCATTGGGCAGTGCCTTCGCTGATGCCTGTCATCACCGCAGGCAAACGCAAGGTTTCCGCATAACGCAAATACACCGTTGTAATCGCGTGATAAGATTGTTCAGCTAAATGCGTTTGAATCGCTGATGGGCTGTCTTCGGGCAACAAGGCTGCCAAATGATAGGGCGCCACCGCCAACACCACCGCATCAAAATGCCTACCCTCCACTTCCACCTTGCCGCTGGGCAGACATCTTAAAGGTTCAACCCGCGTTTCAAAATGCAGTTTTGCCCCACGGCTGCGTAAATATTGTACCGCAGGCTCTGCCAACAAATGGCTTAAATCTTGCTTAGGTAACCAATATTCACTGCCTGCTTTATCAGCCCACACACCATCACGCAACACCGCCAACAACACATTCAAACTGGCTTGTTCTAAAGGCGTATTGAGTGCGCCCAACACCAGCGGTTGCCAAAAATCGCGCCATAAACGATGCGAACAATGCTGTTCCCGCAACCAATTTGCCACCGAAATATCAGCTGCCAACAGATTGCGTTTTTGCAAACCATACATTTGTCGCAACAGCGCCCACTTATCGGCAGACCGAATCTTCTTCGCCCGCAAAATGCCCCACACAATATGCCAAGGCGCAGGCAAATAACGTGCCGCTTGAAACTGCAAACCATTTGCCATATACCAACTCAAAGGCTGCTTCAAGCACACCTTATCACTCTCTACCCCCACCACATCCATCAAATGCCGCACCGCACGATAAGCACCCAATAAAATATGTTGCCCATTATCCAAAAAGGCAAACCTACCCTTATCAGTTGCCAAAGCGCGCGCACGTCCACCTGCTTTTTTGCTGGCTTCAAACACCGTTACCTCAACGTGATTGCACAAATGCACCGCCGCCGACAAACCACTCCAACCTGCACCGACCACAGCCACTTTCCGCTTTCTGTTCTGCTTCATCACTATTTCTTCTTCGGTTAGAAACATTATCTTATCCAGATAACATCATGGGTTGATATTCTTAGAGGGGACAGCCTTCCCCATACTCTGATTTTTGGGTTTAAAGCCAAACAACCACGCCTTTAAAGCCAAGCGTTTTTTGCGTGGACTGGGAATCCCAATTTTATAGCGCAACACATTTTCCGCGCCATCTCGCTTAATTTCCTGCAACAACGCATAATAAATACTGCCCATTACCAAGCCTACTTTTTGCTCCTTAGCATCTTCCTTGGGCAACAATGCCACCGCTTCAGCATACACCGTTTCAGCCCGTTCCACCTGAAATGCCATCAAACGGGCAAATTCAGGCGTAAGCTGTGCTTGCAAAACCGATTGAGCGGGAACACCAAAACGCTGTAATTCATCAACAGGCAAGTAAATCCGACCCATACGCGCATCCTCACCCACATCACGAATAATATTCGTTAGCTGCAATGCCAAGCCCAACTTATCCGCGTATGCCAACGTTTGAGGATTCGTAAAACCCAAAATCCGCGCAATCAACTGCCCAACCACACCTGCCACCCGATGACAATACACACACAATGCCGCAAAATCAGCATAACGCGCCTGCATCAAATCCATCTGCATACCATCAATAATGGCAACAAATTCCGCTTGTGGCAATGCAAAAGGCATCACAATTTGACCTAATGCCTGATTCACAGGATGTTCAGGCATCTCCTGCCCTGCAAACACCTTTGCTAAATCCGCACGCCACCATCGCAAAGTCGTTTCCGCCACACCCACATCCGAACAATCGTCCACCACATCATCTAACTCACGACAAAACGCATACAACACCGTTAGCGCATTGCGTTTATCAATGGGCAAAAAGCGAAAACCCGCCAAAAAGCTCGATTGGCTTGCGGCGGCTTTCTGCTGGCAATAATCCAATGGTTGCATATCAACTCAATCGTAAAATCACAAACCTGCAATCATATTATCCACCATCTCGGCAGAATGAGCGGCAGCTTGCTGCAAAAACGCTTCAAAACTCATTTCTGCCGCTTCATCTGCCAAATCCGAAATCGCGCGAATAATCACAAACGGACACCGCAACTGCGTACAAACTTGAGCAATCGCTGCCGCTTCCATTTCCACCGCTTGCACACCAGCAAACGCGGCTCGAATCGCGGCAACCTTCTCGCTGCTGTGAATAAACTGGTCGCCACTCACAATCACACCTTGATGCACCGTAGCATGAGTAAACGCCTGCGCTGCCTGCTGAGCTGTAGCCACCAAACGCGCATCGGCTGTAAACCACAAAGGCAGTTGCGGCACTTGCCCAAGCGCGTAACCAAACGCCGTGGCATCCACATCATGATGCGCAGTTTGCACACCAATCACCACATCGCCCACCCGCAAGCCTTTTGCCAAACCTCCTGCGCTACCCGTATTAATCACACAATCAGCCTGAAACTGCTGAATCACCCAAGTTGTTGCCACTGCCGCATTGACCTTACCAATGCCACTTAACGACAACACCACCCGTTTGCCATGCAAGCTGCCTTCATACACCCGAAATGCACCGAAAGAATGCTCTTGGCAGTTTTGTAAACGACTTTTGAGCAACTCAATTTCCTGCTCCATTGCCCCAATCACTGCGATGGTTGTTTGCCTACTCATGCGAATACTTCCGTCCATTCAGCGCGTTTATCCAACAAACCCTGCGCAATTTTTTGCGCCCCAGCCAAACTATGACTGGCAGCCCAACCACATTGCACCTCATTACACGCAGGCACTTCCGTTGCCACTACCACATCTTGCAAAGTTTTTTCAATCAAATTCAACACATCATCATAATCGCCCATATTCAACAAAGCGATATAAAAACCCGTTTGGCAACCCATAGGACTAATATCCACAATCTTATCCGAATGGTTACGCGACAATTCCGCCATCAAGTGTTCCAACGAATGCAGCGCAGGCATTTCCATATGCTCCTTATTTGGTTGGCATACACGCAAATCATATTTAAAAATCTTATCGCCAAAGTCGCCATCGGTTACACAAGCCAAACGCACATAAGGCGCTTTCACTTTCGTGTGATCCAGATTAAAACTTTCCACATTCATCTTTTTTTCAACTTGAATATCCGTCATCGTGTTTTACCTCAAAATCATTCATCAAATATGGTTGCCGATTATACGCATCTACCTGCCTTTTTACCATGTGAACCGCACAACTCCCCCACTCCCTGACCTGATGCACGCCCACAACACTACACATCATTACCACCGTGATTAATATTTAACGCTTAAGTATGCCATTGAGCTGTTATATAATGCCGCCCGTGTAAGCAACCATAACAACCAATTAAAAAGAGTTTAACAATGACAACCGATCCTAAAAATCCAGACATATTACCCGAAGACGACCCCTCTATTACCCTGCAAAACTGGCTACGCTATATGCACGAGCATAAAGCCTCCGACCTGTTTCTGACCGCAGGTTTTCCGCCTGCTGTCAAACTTGATGGCAAAATCACCCGCATCAGCGACAAACCGCTCACCGCAGGCGAATGTTCCGAAATTGCTTATACCATCATGACCCCCAAGCAATTAGAAGAATTTACCAACACCAACGAATGCAACTTCGCCATTAACCTCCCTGGTATCGCCCGCTTTCGCGTCAATGCCATGGTGCAACGCAGCGCCACCGCCTTAGTTTTACGGATGATTAACAGCCAAGTACCCTCGTTTGAATCACTCAATCTGCCACCTGTCTTACAAAAACTGTCTTTAAAAAAACGGGGCTTAATCATCTTTGTGGGCGGTACAGGCTCGGGCAAATCCACTTCATTGGCTTCCATGATTGATTATCGCAACGAAAACAGCTATGACCACATCATCACCATTGAAGACCCCATCGAATTCGTCCACAACCATAAAAACTGCATCATCACCCAGCGCGAAGTGGGCGTGGATACTGAAAACTGGTTTGCCGCATTGAAAAACACCTTACGTCAAGCGCCTGATGTGATCTTAATTGGCGAGATTCGCGACCGTGAAACCATGGAATACGCCATCGCCTTTGCCGAAACAGGGCATTTATGTATGGCAACGCTACACGCCAACAGCACCAACCAAGCCTTAGACCGCATCATCAACTTTTTCCCTGAAGAGCGCCGTCATCAACTCTTAACCGATTTATCGCTCAACCTACAAGGCTTTGTGTCGCAACGCTTGATTCCCAAAGAAAACAGCAAAGGGCGCGTGGCGGCGGTGGAAGTATTGCTGAATTCGCCTTTGATTTCTGATTTGATTTTGCGCGGCGATGTGCATGGCATCAAAGACATCATGAAACGTTCTACTGATATCGGTATGCAAACCTTTGACCAAGCCTTATATGCCTTATATGAAGCAGGACAAATTTCCTACCAAGAAGCCATTAAAAATGCCGATTCTGCCAACGACTTGCGCCTAGATATTCAACTACGCAGCCGCCGCGGACAAAACGCAGGCATTGATTTTGAGATTCTATAAACCTCTTCATCAGCCCATAGCCATCTTAATAACGAGATGGCTATTTTTATGGCTGCCAAACCGAAAATCACACCCAAAACTTGACAGCTTTCTATTTTTCCTTCCTAGTACGTTTAAATTTTTAAACATATAAACACATTATACCCCAACAAATCATATCCCTGATGCGCCAGTGCATTCCAAATATTCACCGTATTAAGCGATGAAAACCGCCATAAAATCCTACAATTATTGCTAGAAAACGGCAAAATGAATGTGAATGACATCACCGAGCATTTACATTTATCTCACCCTGCTGTCTCTCATCATCTCAAAATTATGCTACAAGCCCACGCCATCAGCGTTGAGCAAATAGGCAAGGAACGTTTTTATAGTATTGCGATGGCAGATGCCATCACTCAACTCAAGCAACTGACTGATTTAATGGAAAAACATTGCCCTAATCATTCAGCTTAATTTTTTTAATTATTAAGTTTATATTTTTAAACTTATCAACTTAAAAAGGAAATCATCTTGTTATTTCAACCTTTTACTTTTCCAAATGGCAAAATTGCCAAAAATTGTTTCTTTAAATCTGCCATGGAAGAACAACTGGCGCAAAACAACCGCCCCAGCCAAAAACTGGTTCAACTGTATGATGTGTGGGCAAAAGGTGGCGCAGGTGTCTTGGTAACGGGTAATGTGATGGTTGCCCAAAATGGTAAAGGCTCGCTTCACGATGTGGTTTTATCAGATGAGCGTGATTTACCGCTCTTACAACAATGGGCAACAGCTGGTACACAAAATGATACGCTGTTGATTATGCAAATTAACCATGCAGGCAAACAATCCCCCAAAATATTATCTCCTGAACCCGTTGCGCCCAGCGCTGTGCCATTAGTGGGCATGGATGGTTTTATCAATCCACCGCGTGAACTCAAAGAAACAGAGATTGAGCTGCTTATCCAACAATTTATTACAACTGCTCAAATTGCTGAAGAAGCAGGTTTTTCAGGGGTACAAATTCATGGCGCACATGGTATTTAATCAGTCAATTTCTGTCGCCACATCACAATCATCGCCATGATAAATGGGGCGGTAGTTTAGAAAATCGTATGCGACTTTTGTTGGCAATTTATCAAGGCATTCGACAAGCGGTGCAGGCAGAATTTTTGGTTGGCGTTAAGCTCAATTCTGCTGATTTCCAAAAAGGGGTTTTTGATGAAACGGAATCGGTGCAAGTGGTGCAAAAATTATCCGAATTAGGCATTGATTTTATTGAAATTTCAGGTGGAAATTATGAAAGCTCTGAAATGCTGACCGCCAAAGCCAGCACTCAAAAGCGGGAAGCCTTTTTCTTAGATTATGCGGAAAAAGCGCGTGCTGTCAGCCAAGTTCCCTTGATTATCACAGGTGGCTTTCGCACCCAATCTGCTATGGAAGCCGCCTTACAAAGCAAACAGTTGGACTTCATTGGTATTGCTCGCCTTTTTGTCCTAATGCCTGATTTACCCAATCAAATGCAAAGAGGTTGCTATCAAACCATACGAACCGAACGCATTAAAACAGAATTTACGCCCGTTGATACCAAAGTGGGCGCGGTATTGGAAATGGATTGGTATATGGCACAAATGGCTTTATTGACACAAGGTAAACAAGCGAACCCCCATTTATCAGCATGGAAAGTGTTATTCAAAACGCTGTGGGAAAATGGCAAAGCAGGTTTAAGCACAGGGCGGTCATAATATTTCAACACGCAGGGCAACACCATCCGCTCTATATGTTGCCCTGAATGAGAAGAGGTTACTCTCCTCGAAACTAACGAGGAACCATGATGAAACAAGAGTGGCAAACACCCCTCTTGTTTTACACCTGCCAATCAATCGGGCTTAAACCATGTTGTTGCAAATAGTGATTGGTTTGCGAAAATGGCTTACTACCAAAGAAACCCCGCGCAGCAGATAAAGGCGATGGATGAACAGCCGTTAATACTAAATGACGGCTGCGGTCGATAAATGCGCCTTTTTTCTGCGCATGGCTGCCCCACAGAATAAACACCAAATGTTCACGATGGTCGGCTAATTGACGAATCACTTTATCGGTAAATGTTTCCCACCCCAAAGCCGCATGAGAATGGGCTTGCCCTTCACGCACAGTTAAAACGGTGTTTAACAACAATACGCCCTGCTCTGCCCAATGCTGTAAATTGCCGTGTTTGGGGATTTGGAAACCTGCAATATCGGTTGACAGCTCTTTATAGATATTTTGCAAGGAAGGCGGAATCCGCACGCCTTGTTGCACAGAAAATGCCAAACCATGTGCTTGTCCTGCACCGTGATAAGGGTCTTGCCCTAAAATCACCACTTTCACTTGGTTAAACTCGGTGGCTTTAAAGGCATTGAATACATCGGTGGCGGGTGGATAGATGATTTGTCCACTTTCGCGCTCGGCTCTTACGGTGTCTAAAATGTGTTGAAAATAAGGCTGTTGCTTTTCTTCGCCTAAAGCTTCTGTCCAAGTTTGCATGGTTGTCCTTTCTTTCAATAAGAAAACCGTTCAAGCTGAAAACACTTGAACGGCATAAGATGAATCGCTTAATAACGCGCAGGCACCACACCCATGCGTTGTTTTAATGAGGTTTGTGGCAGATTAAATAGGCTGGCGTAGTAAGTGGCATTGGTCATCACTTTTTTCACATAATCGCGGGTTTCATTAAATGGAATGGTTTCCGCGTAAATTGCGCCTTCTAATGGCGTGCTGGCTTGCCAGTTACGCGCGCGCCCCGGCCCTGCGTTATAACCTGCGGTTGCCATCACTTCGTTGTTTTGCAGATTACGGCGCGCATTTGCCATATACCATGTACCCATGCGAATATTGCCGTCTATGGTATATAACTCGCTGCTGTCCATTCCGATTTTATTGGCGATTTCTCGCGCAGTGGCAGGCATCACTTGCATTAAGCCTTGTGCGCCCACGCTCGATTGTGCGCCCAACATAAAACGGCTCTCTTGGCGAATCAAACCATACACCCATGCCATATCCACCCCTGCTTGTGCGGCATAACGCTGGGTAATCTCGCGGAAAGGCGAAATATAGCGCAAGTTGTAGTTCAATTTTTGGTCGGTACTTTCCGCCGTGTTAATTGCCATTTCATAGAATTGGTTGTCAAACGCTAATTGTGCGGCTGCCAATTTAGTGTCTTCATTTAAACCGCGAATGGCATAACGCCATTCAGCTTGTGCCGCACGGCGCATATTCCAATTACCGCCTTGGCTGGCTTTAAACAAGGTTAAGGCACGCGCCAACGCACCATCACGCGCCAACGCATTGACTTCATTGGCAGATGCGTTTGCCACGTTGTTGCGCGTATTGATGCGACCGCCTAATTCTTCGGTTGCCATCACCGCATAGAAATTGCGTCCACTGCGGGCAGCTTGTTCATATAAGGCTTTGGCACGCGCATGGTTGCCTTGTGCAGCATAGCTGCGCGCCAACCAATATTGCCAAGTAGGGTCTTTTTGCAGTTGAGCAGGCATATCATTGATGATGGAAACCAAATCGTTCCAACGTTGGAAGCGCAAAGCGGAACGCGCATACCATTCAAATTGGTCATCACTTAATTGTTTGCGGTCGGCGCGATTGTAATAGCTCAAGGCGGTGCTGAAGTTTTGGCTTTTGGCTTGATAATGCCCCAACACACCCCACGCATAACCTGCTTGCTCGCGCGTTAATGTGCTTTCTATGCTGCTTAATCGCTCGGCTGCGGCGGCTGTTTTTTGTGCGGTCGGTCCAATAATATCGCGCAAACGGTTTTCTTGTGCGCCTTGTCCTGAGCCACCTTCTAAGGGGCTGCCCAACGCAGCTGCCAAACGGCGTGCATCGGTAATTTGGTTATTGCTGATTAAACCGCGTACCCGTCGCCACGCATCTGCCGAGTTTAAACGACCTTGCGCGGCTTGGTTTTCAATTAAACGGGTACAGCCTTCCGATAATTTACCTACATTACGCACCAACTGTTTCGCTAATTCGCTTTGACCACTTTGCAATTCTGCATAACAGCGCACTTCTTGCGAACGTCCTTCAGCCGCTAATTGAGCATATTCACGGTTAAAACTCGTCCAGTCGCCGCGTCTTGCCAAGCTCTTTAGCCATTCATTGCGTACCGCTTCGCCCATTGCGCTCTGGCTTTGGCGACTTAAAAACTGCATGGTGGTCATGTCATCGCCTTGTTTGGCAGCGCGTAAGGCATACTCATACATGCTATAGTCTTCCAACACTTTAGCAGACGATTCCGCACCGCGTGTTTGCGGTAATTGAAACCCACCTGTGCTTTCTACTCGAGGCGTTTGCCCTGTGCTAATGGGTTCAATCGGTTGCTCAGAAGAAGAACACGCAGCCAAAGTGAGTGCGGTTAATGTTAATAACGAAAGTCGAGTGCGATTCATTGTCATGTGGCGCTTTCTGAAATATTCTGTGTTTGAGTAAAAAATAGGCTTTGATAATAGCAGTTTTTGCCTAGAAGCTAAACCTCATTACCCGCAATTTACGTTCATTTCTTCCAATAAGCAGGGGTAAACAAAATAAACACGGTAAAAATTTCCAAACGCCCCAATAACATCACCATGGTACACATCCATTTTTGCACATCGCTTAAACTGGCGTAGTTATGAGCAGGGCCAATTTGCCCCAAACCCGGCCCTGCATTGGTAATACAAGCAATCGTAGCGGTTAGAGCAGAAATAAAGTCTAGCCCACTGGCTAATAAGCCTAAGGTAAACACCACCACCGTCATAAAATAAACAAAAATAAATGCCATCACCGCCATGGCAGTACGCTCAGAAATCGAACGTTTATTCACCTTCACATTGCGAACAGCGCTCGGATGCAATAACAGCGATACTTCGCGCAAACTGAATTTTGCCAACACAATCGCCCGCGCCAATTTAATACCGCCGCCCATCGACCCCGTGTTTGCCAACACATTTGCCAGAAAAAACATCCATAATGTTACCAATAATGGCCATTGTCCAAAATCCACACTGGCAAACCCATTTGCCAACCCTATCGACACAAAATTAAAGGCCGCATAGCGAAACGCATCGGGCAATGCGTAATAACCCTTGTGCCATAAATACAAGGCAGCCGCCACAATACTGGATAATAATATCAACAACATCATGCGCGATTCTTCATCACGCCAATAAGGTTTCAACGACTTTTCACGCGCAATAGCAAAATGATTGGCAAAATTAATGCCCCCTAAAATCGTTGCCACCGTAATCACCGCTTCAATCGTGGGCGAATTAAAAAATGCAATGCTGTTATCATGCGTAGAAAACCCACCCAGCGCAAAGGTAGACATCGCATGACAAATGGCATCAAACCAACTCATGCCCGCCCATTTCAATGCCAAACACGTTAAAGCAGTAAACACCATATACACCAGCCACAAACGTTTTGCCGTTTGTGAAATACGCGGTGCCATTTTACTGTCTTTATCAATACCGGGGATTTCCGCTTTAAATAACTGCGTTCCCCCCACACCCAACATCGGCAAAATCGCCACGGCCAACACAATAATGCCCATGCCGCCTAGCCAATTCATCATGTGTCGCCAAAAATTCAGCGTGGGTGCGAGCGTATCTAAACTGCTGAACACCGTTGCGCCTGTGGTGGTCAAACCACTCATTGCCTCAAAAAACGCATCGGTATAACTGATGGTGGGGAAATACAAATAAAACGGCATACTGGAAATCGCTGCAAACCCCAACCACAGCATAAACACCAGAGTAAACCCATCGCGCGGACGCAGTTCACGGTCATATTTCAAGGTTGCTAACCATGTGAGCACCGAACCGACCAAGGTAACACAAGCCGTGCCTGCAAACACTGTAAACGTACCATCACGATACAAATACGACACCAAAGTGGGCAACATCAACACAAACGCATACAACATGCCCAGTTTCGACAAGACATGAACAATCGGAATGACTTTATACATCAGCCAAAAAACCCTACTTTTACCTGAATCAGTTTTTCCAATTCACGCGTTACACGGCGGCGCGACACGAAAAAGATAATGTGGTCGCCATCTTGCATGACCGCATCTTCCTTATGCCCCATAATCACCTCCTCCCCGCGCACCAAAGCGGCAAAATGACAGCCATGAGGCCATTTCACTTCCGACACCCGCCGTCCCACCAAAGCAGACGTTTCAGGCGTGCCATGCACCACCACTTCAATCGCCTCTGCATTCCCCCGCCGCAACGGATGCACCGCCACCACATCACCCAAACGAATATGCGCCAAAATACTGCCTATCGTAATCAAATGAGGCGACACCACAATATCAATCTGATTGCCCTCTAACAAATCCACATAGCGCGAACGGTTGATAATCGTAATCACCCGTTTTGCGCCCAAATCCTTTGCCAAGAGGCTTGCCATAATATTGTTTTCATCATCATTGGTTAGCGCTAAAAACACATCAATTTCATCAATATATTCATGGCTTAATAAATTTTCATCGCTGGCAGAACCCAATAAAACCAACGTGCTGTCTAAATTTTCTGCCAACCATTCCGCCCGCTTTTCATTCATTTCTACAATTTTAATATCATATTGATTTTCCACTTGTTTTGCCAAGCGATAACCAATATTGCCGCCGCCTGCAATCATCACGCGGCGCGTGGGCTGCTCAAATGGGCGCAATTCACGCATAATCGTTTTCACATAACGGCTGTCTGCCAAAAAACAGACTTCATCGCCATCAATAATCACCGTTTTAGCTGAAGGCACAATCAAACGATTATTGCGATAAATCGCACAAATCTGACAATCCACCCCATCAGGCAAATGCTGATTAATTTCCGCAATTTCCCGATTCACCAACAAGCCCCGTTTATGCGCTTGCAATACCACCATGCGCGCACGGTCATTGGCAAAACGCAAAACCTGCAACGCACTGGTATAACTTAATAAACCTGCCAGCCGTTCCGTTACCAACTGCTCGGGGCTAATCGAATCGGTGATGCCCAAAGCATCTAACACGCCCTCTTCGCCATCGTGTTTAAATTCCAAATAATCCATCTGGCGCACCCGCGCAATTCGGTGCGGAATATTAAACAAGTCGGCAGCAATCTTACACGCCACCAAATTGGTTTCATCTTGCTTGGTAAGCGCCAACAACATATCACAATCGCCTGCGCCTGCCATCGCCATCAACGAGGGCGAAGCCCCATTGCCCACAATGGTTTGCACATCAAGCTGACTGCTAATATTTTTTAATGCCGCCTCATCAATATCAATGATGGTAACATCATTATTGGGCATGGCAGCCAAATTTTGCGCCACCATCGAGCCAACTTGTCCACTGCCTAAAATTAAAATCTTCACAACTTGCCTTATTCCTTCCACTCAAGCAACCGCCATTTTAACCGATTCTTTACAATAAGACGAAAAGCCATATACAGCGTAAACAAAAAATGTTCTAATAACACACCACTACAAACCAAACATTAATAATGAAATAATCCATTGAGGAGTGTAAACCATGACAATCATCAAACAAGAAGACTTTATTCAAAGCATTGCTGATGCCTTCCAATTTATCAGCTACTACCATCCAGTTGACTATATCCAAGCCCTTTATAAAGCGTGGCAAAAAGAAGAAAATCCAGCCGCCAAAGATGCCATGACCCAAATTTTGGTCAATAGCCGTATGTGTGCAGAAGGGCATCGCCCCATTTGCCAAGATACTGGCATTGCAACCGTGTTTCTAAAAGTGGGCATGAATGTGCAATGGGAGGCGGAATTAAGCGTACAAGAAATGGTTAATGAAGGGGTACGCCGTGCCTACACCCACCCCGACAACACACTCCGCGCTTCGGTATTAGCCGACCCCGCAGGCAAACGCATCAACACCAAAGACAACACCCCTGCTGTGGTACACATGGAAATCGTTAAAGGCGATAAAGTGGAAGTAACCTGTGCGGCTAAAGGCGGTGGTTCAGAAAATAAAACCAAAATGGCGATGCTCAATCCGTCCGATTCTATTGTGGATTGGGTGTTAAAAACCATTCCGACCATGGGCGCTGGTTGGTGTCCCCCTGGTATTTTAGGCATTGGCATTGGCGGCACACCTGAAAAAGCCGCATTGCTCGCCAAAGAATCGTTAATGAGCCATGTTGATATTCAAGAATTACAAGAAAAAGCCGCTTCAGGCGCGAACCTATCCACCACCGAAGCCCTACGCCTAGAATTGTTTGAAAAAGTGAACGCTTTGGGTATTGGCGCACAAGGTTTGGGCGGCTTAACCACCGTGTTAGACGTTAAAATTCTTGATTATCCCACTCATGCTGCATCTAAACCCATTGCCATGATTCCCAACTGTGCCGCCACCCGCCATGTTGAATTTGAATTAGATGGCTCGGGTGCAGTTCAACTCACGCCACCCAGCTTGGAAGATTGGCCCGATATCACTTACAGCCCCGATAATGGCAAACGCGTGAATGTGAATGAATTAACCAAAGAAGAAGTGGCATCTTGGAAAATGGGCGATGTGTTATTGCTCAATGGCAAAATCTACACAGGACGCGATGCGGCTCATAAACGCATGGTAGATATGCTCAACAAAGGCGAGCCTTTACCTGTGGACTTCACCAATAAACTGATTTACTACGTTGGGCCGGTTGACCCTGTGCGCGATGAAGTTGTCGGCCCTGCAGGCCCAACCACTGCCACACGCATGGATAAATTCACGCGCCAAATGTTAGAACAAACTGGTTTATTGGGCATGATTGGCAAATCAGAACGCGGTGCGGCTGCTTGCGAAGCCATTGCCGACAACCAAGCGGTTTACTTAATGGCGGTAGGCGGTTCAGCTTATTTGGTTGCCAAAGCCATTCAAGCTGCCAAAGTGGTTGCTTTTGAAGACTTGGGCATGGAAGCGATTTATGAATTTGAAGTGAAAGATATGCCTGTAACCGTTGCGGTGGATTCAAGCGGTCAATCGGTTCACGCGATTGCGCCTAAACAATGGCAAGCGAAGATTGGCATCATTCCTGTGGAAAGCTAATCCACCTCAAAAAATGGCATACCTGATTAAGGTATGCCATTTTTTATGCGCTCCATATCAAACTAATTTGCCATGACATTGTTTGTATTTCAAACCACTGCCACAAGGACAAGCATCGTTGCGATGAATCACAATGCCACGCGCGGCTAAGGCTTCAGGGCTGTAGTCTTCTTCTGCCTGATTGGGGTCAAACGCTTCTACCGCCAAATCATTGCGCGATTGTGCCAACACCTCTTCTATGCTTGGAGCATCCGCATGCAGCGCTTGCGCTTCAATCGCTTGCTGCTCCGTTTCAGGCAAACTATTGTCGTTTAACTCAATTTGTACTGAAGTCAATAAAGCCGCAATTTGATGTTTGATACGTTCCCACAGGCTTTGGAACATATCAAAGGCTTCGCGTTTATATTCTTGTTTGGGGTTCTTTTGCGCATAGCCCCGCAAATGAATACCTTGACGCAAATAATCCATTGCCGCCAAATGCTCACGCCATTGGTTATCAATCACTTGCAACATCACATTGCGCTCAAAGCCCTGCATATTTTGTTCGCCAATCAAATCCACTTTTTCGGCATATTCTTGCTCAATTTGGGCAATTAAACGTTCTTTAATATCCTCACCATCTAAGGTGTTATCGGCTTTGAGCCAACCTTGAATATCGGCATGAATACGGAATTCGCCTGCCAAAATGGCTTCTAAAGCAGGCAAATCCCATTGTTCTTCCATGCTATCAGGTGGCATATGTGTATCCACCAAATTGGATACCACATCAGCACGAATCTCTTGCGCCAAAGCACTGATTTCTTGCGTGGTGAGAATATCATTGCGCTGATGGTAAATCACTTTGCGTTGGTCGTTGGCAACATCATCATATTCCAACACTTGCTTACGCATATCAAAGTTGCGCCCTTCCACTTTACGCTGTGCGCCTTCAATTTGACGTGTGAGCATACCTGCTTCAATCGCCACACCGCGTTCAGGTGCTAAACGATTGAGCAAAGCGGCGGCACGGTCGAGCGCAAATAAACGCAGTAGAGGGTCTTCAAACGACAAATAGAAACGGCTGGAACCGGGGTCGCCCTGACGACCTGCCCGACCTCGCAACTGATTGTCAATACGGCGGCTTTCATGGCGTTCTGTACCAATAATATGCAAGCCCCCTGCTTCCACCACTTTATCATGCTCTTCTTGCCAACCGTTTTCCAGTTCTGCAATACGCGCTTGCTTATCGGCTTCGCTCAAGGTTTCATCGGCTAAAATGGCAGCACTTTGATGCTTCACATTACCGCCCAACACAATATCCGTGCCTCGACCTGCCATATTGGTCGCCACAGTAATCGCGCCCACCTTACCCGCTTGCGCCACAATCAAGGCTTCGCGCTGGTGTTCTTTTGCGTTTAACACATTATGTGGAATATTCTCTTGTTGCAATAAACGAGAAACCAACTCCGAATTTTCAATACTGGTGGTTCCCACCAATACAGGCTGCCCTTTTTCATAACAGGCTTTAATGTCTTTCACCACCGCTTCATATTTTTCTTCAGCCGTGCGGAAAATTTGGTCATTGGCATCTTTACGCTGAATCGGACGATTGGTTGGAATAATCACCGTTTCCAAACCATAAATACTTTGAAACTCAAAGGCTTCCGTATCTGCCGTACCCGTCATACCTGCCAATTTATCGTATAAACGGAAATAGTTTTGGAATGTAATTGAAGCCAAGGTTTGATTCTCACGCTTGATTTCCACGCCTTCTTTGGCTTCTACGGCTTGATGCAACCCATCCGACCAACGGCGACCTGCCATCAAGCGACCGGTGAACTCGTCCACAATCACAATCTCACCGTCTTGAATCACATAATGTTGGTCTTTATGAAACAAGCTATGTGCGCGTAAAGCGGCGGTTAAGTGGTGCATCAACGAAATATTGGTTGGCGAATACAAAGAATCGCCTTCTTTTAATAAACCGATTTCCGCCAATAAATGCTCGGCTTTTTCGTGTCCTGCTTCACTTAAAACAACACTGTGTCCTTTTTCATCCACCCAATAATCGCCTTCGCCATCTTCAGTTTCTTGGCGCACCAAATGGGCAGGGATTTGGTTCATCACTTGATACAACTGCACATTATCATCAGCAGGACCAGAAATAATTAAAGGCGTACGCGCTTCATCAATCAAAATCGAATCGACTTCATCCACCACGGCAAAACTCAATTCACGTTGTACCTTGTCATATTGGTCGGCAACCATATTATCGCGCAGATAGTCAAAACCAAATTCATTGTTGGTACCATAAGTAATATCAGCCGCATACGCATTTTGACGATGGAATGGCTCCAGCTCGCTGATAATTACCCCCACTTGCAAGCCCAAAAAGTTATACAATGGCTCCATCGTGGCGGCATCGCGTTGCGCCAAATAATCGTTTACCGTAACAACATGCACACCTTTGCCCGATAACGCATTTAAATAAACAGGCAAGGTTGCCACTAAGGTTTTACCCTCACCTGTTCGCATTTCAGCGATTTTGCCATCGTGTAACACCATACCGCCTATCAACTGCACATCAAAATGGCGCATGCCTAAAATACGGCGACTGGCTTCGCGACAAACTGCAAAGGCTTCGGGTAAGATTTGGTCTAGCGTGGCACCATCGGCAAGACGTTGTTTAAATTCTGCGGTTTTGGCTTGAAGTGCTTCATCTTCTAATGCCTGCATTTCTTGTTCTAAGGCATTGATTTTAGCAACTGTTTTACGATATTGTTTGAGCAATCGGTCGTTGCGACTGCCAAATAGTTTTTTGGCTAAATTAGTGAGCATAAGGTTTCCTAAACCTGTTGATTTTCAATGTGTGGAATAAATATATCAAATAAACCGCTATTTTATCACAGGCGATATGGGAAAGTGATAACGCGCCCCTAAGTAAAGACGGTTTTACTGATTTTTGAATCGCTTCCTGTTTTTAAGGCAAAGAGAAAAAATGGATTTAGAACAATTAGGTAAACATGATAATCGATTAAGTTTATTAATTGCACGTTCGCAGGAATGGCGCAAACTAGATGGCTTGGTTAAACAAATTTTACCCAGTAATTTACATGATTATGTGCAAGTGGCGTGTGTGGAAAGAGGGTGTTTGGTGTTATTGGTTAGCCATGCGATGGCTGCCAGTCGCGTGCGGATGCTGATTCCTGCGCTGTTGCCACGTTTACAAAAAATCAATCATCACATCAGCGATGTACGCACCAAACTCATACCGCACACTTCCCCACCGCCCACACCCAAACCCCATCAACTCAGCGAACACGCCCTTGAGCAATTTCGCCAAAGCGCCCAAAAGCTGCAACACCACCCCCAACTTGCCGCCGCTTTAACGCAATTAGTTAATCGACACAGTAAATAATAGCTATTATCACAATAAGCCCACTAAAACTGATTTAACGCAAATTGATTTCTTTTTTCTAGCCTTATACTTGATTTGTTCAACTCTTTTCTTTTTCCCACCTTGGAGTGTTTTTATGAAAACTTATTTAGCATTGATTTCTACTGCTGTTTTGGCTTTAACCGCTTGCTCACAAGAAGCCCCTAAATCTGCCGAACCTGCACCAGCCGCCGCTTCTGCCCCTGCTGCTTCTGCACCTACCGCAGCACCTGCTAGCCCTGCTTCCGCTCCTGCTGCACCTGCTTCAGAAGCAACCGCTTCTGCACCTACTGCCAATGCTGCTTGCGAAACCACAGTAGAATCCAATGATGAAATGAAGTTCAACACAGCTGAAATTGCTATCAGCAAAACCTGCGCCCAATACAAAATCACTTTAAAACACGTTGGCAAAATGCCTGTTACCGCGATGGGTCATAACCTAGTCATCTCTAAAACCGAAGATGCAGCAGGTGTTGTCGCGGATGGGGCAGCAGCAACAGCAGCTAAAGGCTTCTTAAAAGAAGGCGATGTGCGTGTGATTGCAGCAACCAAGCTCATCGGTGGTGGCGAAGAAGACACCATCACTGTTGACACCAGCAAATTAACTGCCGATGGTTCATATGAATTTTACTGCACCTTCCCTGGTCATTACGGCATGATGAAAGGTGTCGTAAAAGTAAGCAACTAAACCCAATCTGATGTTTCAACACACAGGACGACACATAAAGTGTTGCCCTGAAACAGGAGGGGTTACACCCCTCCTGTTTGAATAATCCGCCATCAATGGCGGGGTTTCAACCGAAAAGGAAATTTGATAAAACGGTCTGTTGAAACAGACCGTTTTTTCTTTTATAGTTCAAACACCTTTTTCCTTACCGCTAACCATCATGCATCTCACCACCCTAAGCACCTATCCCGTTAAATCCATGCGTGGCATCCACTTAAACAGCGCACCCATCACCCCATTAGGTTTACCACACGACCGCGAATGGTTGCTCGCCACACCAGAAGGGCAATTTCTCACCGCGCGTAAACTGCCCCAACTGCTCTTATGGCAAGCCCACAGCTTACCCAACGGATTACAACTCATCGCCCCCAATGGCGAATCTTTCACCCTAGAACACCACAGCCTGCCCCATCTTGCCCCTGTTACCGTATGGAAAGACCAATTCTTAGCCTATCATGGCAACACGGCTGCCGATGAATGGTTAAGCCAACAACTCCACACCCCCTGTCGCCTATTTTGGCTAGGCAAAACCAGTCGGCGCATCTTAAACCATTCACAAACTCCCTTATCCTTTGCCGATGGCGCTCCCTTTTTGCTTACCAGCGAAGCCTCATTACACGCCCTCAATAGCCAACTGGATACCCCTGTGGAAATGGCGCGTTTTCGGGCAAACCTCGTGATTGATGGTACTACCCCCTATGCCGAAGAAAGCTGGAAACACATTCGCATTGGCGAAATCACCTTTGAGCTATTTAAACCCTGCACACGTTGCGTCATGACCACCGTTGACTTACACACCGCCCAAAAACACCCCCAACAACAACCCCTTGCCACCTTAGCCCGAACCCGTCGTGCCATCTTCGGCATCAACATGATTGCCCTCAACACAGGCACACTTCATATTAACGACCCCGTAGAAATCCTGTCTTACCATGATGTTTCAACACACAGAACGACACATAAGTCGCCCTACGTGTTGCCCTGAAACAGAAGGGGTTACGCCCCTCCTGTTTGAATTATCCGCCATCGATGGCGGGGTTTCAACCGAAAAGGAAATTTGATGAATCCATTTGATACCCGTAGCATCACCTTTGCCGAACCCATTGACATGCTGTATGCCTGCCACAGCAAAGTACGCCGATTTTGCCACCAAATCAGCTTACTCCCCGACTATCTTGCCCAACATGGCTGCAATCCCATTGCCTTACAAACCATCCAACAAATCCAACAATACTTCACCCTTGCCGCCCCCTTACACCACCAAGACGAAGAACAAGACTTCTTCCCCTTATTACTGCGCTACGCCCCACAAGCACAAGATGCCATTCAACAACTGCAATCCCAACATCACACCCTACACCAACAATGGCAAAAACTCGCCGCCGAGTTTACCCAACTCACTAACCACACCCTCACCACCCTTAACGCCCAAATCGCACACGACTTTGTTGCCGCATATCATGCCCATCTCGCTATCGAAGAACCCCTCTTTGAATTAGGTAAACAACATATCCCCTCTCACGAACTCACCCGCATTGGCAAACACATGGCACAACGCCGCCAAGCATAACAAAACGGACAAAAGCCCTCACTTTTGTCCGTTTTCATTCGCCTCAAACCTTAAGATTTGTGCAAGTCCAACTGCCCATTATCGGCTTGATAAACTTGCCCATCGGCTTGTAGCAAAATAGGCTGCTGATTCTTATCAATCACATCTGCCGTAATCACCACTTTCTTCACATCCTTCAAATTAGGCAGCACATACATCGTTTCCAACAAAGCCCGTTCCACAATGGAACGCAAACCGCGCGCGCCTGTTTTACGTTCCATTGCCAAGCGAGCGATACTGCGTAACGCGCCCTCTTCAAACTCCAGTGCCACATCTTCCATTGCAAACAAAGTTTGATACTGCTTTACCAACGCATTTTTAGGCTCAGTTAAAATATTAATCAGCGCATCTTCATCTAATTCCGCCAAAGTTGCAATCACAGGCAAACGACCGATTAATTCAGGAATCAAACCAAACTTAATCAAATCTTCAGGTTCAACAATTTGGAATAACTCCGTAATTTGCGCGTTTTCATCTTTACTGTGTACTTGTGCGCCAAAACCAATTCCCCCCTTTTCCGTGCGTTGGCGAATCACCTTTTCCAAGCCTGCAAACGCACCACCACAAATAAACAAAATATTTGTGGTATCCACATTAATAAACTGCTGATTAGGATTGCGCCGTCCGCCTTGTGGTGGCACGCTGGCAACCGTTCCCTCCACCAATTTCAACAATGCCTGCTGCACCCCCTCACCCGACACATCACGGGTAATAGAAGGATTATCACTTTTGCGCGAAATCTTATCAATTTCATCAATATACACAATGCCGCGCTGCGCTTTTTCCACATCAAAATCACAGTTGCCCAACAACTTCGTGATGATTTGCTCCACATCTTCACCCACATAACCTGCTTCAGTTAAAGTGGTAGCATCTGCCATCACAAATGGCACATCCAATTTACGCGCCAACGTTTGCGCCAACAACGTTTTACCCGAGCCTGTTGGACCAATCAGCAAAATATTCGATTTCGACAATTCCACATTGCCCTTATCTTTCGGATGGCGTAAACGCTTATAATGGTTATACACTGCCACCGCCAACGCCTTTTTCGCCTGCTCCTGCCCAATCACATGGTCATTTAAATTCGCCACAATTTCTGCGGGCGTGGGCAACTGAGTATCGAATACACCTGTTGAGGCGTTTTCACCGTCGCTCTCTTCTCTGTTAAACGAGCCGCCCAACATTACACCACAGGTTTCCACACACTCATTACAAATAAAAGCGTGGTCGCCTTCAATCAAATGTTTTACTTCCTGCTCAGATTTTCCACAAAACGAGCAATGACGATTTTCAGTGGTCATGGATATTAATGCCTCAATCAAAAAAGTTGCGGGCGATTAAATCACCCGATAAACCATTCATTATAGTAAGACGGCTGTGTTTTTTCAATTTTACACTTTAATCAAACATTTCAAACTGCCACTCAATGTGTAGAAACCTTGATTCAAATGAAAACCCTTGCAAAAATCACGCAAATGACTTTACAAGATTATGAATTTTATCCAAAATATTCCTGTATCCTTAGCAGGATATACTCAAACAAAGCAATATAAGCAATTTTTGACTATTTTTTAATCAATCACATTACACTTTTTAATCGGGATTTTTTAGTATGCGTAAGAACATGATGAACCTATCAAAAAAAATGGCGGCTGCCACTCTGAGCATTGGCTTAGCAGCGACTGCATTTCCTGCTGCCGCAGACGACTTGGATGTTTTAGGACAATTTCTCCAGCAAAACTTCCCCACTCAAGACGACCCTCTGGGTGCATTTGCCGTTACCCCGTCTAATCAATCTTTTAGCACCTTAGAAACCCAAGCAGCGATTGCAGGTCCTTTGCTCACCTCACAATCCGCTTTGATTCTAAACAATCGCACGGGCGAAGTGTTATATCAAAAAAACATGAATCGCGTCATGCCGATTGCTTCTATTTCTAAACTGATGTCTGCAATGGTGATTTTAGATGCGGGTTTAAATATGAATGAACCCATCACCATCACGCCTGCGGAAATCGACCGCCTTAAAGGCACAGGTAGCCGCCTTTCTATTGGCACCACGCTCACTCGCTCACAGCTTTTACACTTGAGCTTGATGTCAAGCGAAAACCGTGCCACTCATGCGTTGGGTCGTACCTACCCTGGTGGTATGTCGGCCTTTGTGGCAGCCATGAACCAAAAAGCACAAAGTTTGGGCATGTATAACACCCGTTTTTATGAGCCTACTGGCTTGGATTACCGCAATGTTTCTACTGCCAGCGATTTAAGCAAAATGGTTGCAGCAGCCAGCTATTACCCACTGATTCGCCGTGATAGCACTTCAACTTATGGCTCGGTTTACACCAGCAATGGTCGCCAGCAAGATTATCGCAACACCAATGCACTGGTACGCGAAGGCTTGTGGGACATTGAATTGCAAAAAACAGGCTATATCCGTGAAGCAGGTCGCTCTATGGTGGTGAAAGCGAATGTACATAATCAGCCGATTACCATTGTATTGCTCAATTCGCCCAGCTCTGCCACTCGGGTAAACGATGCACGCCGCATTCAATCTTGGATGATACAGCGCTCATCATAATATTTTTTCATGCAAACAAGCCATTCAGCGTAATACTGAATGGCTTGTTTTTTAACCGCTCACTATTTATTGACCCAATGCGCTCAATACTTCTGCTTTCACCGTTTCAACAGCTTGTGTGCCATCTACTTTAATGTATTTAGGGGCATTATCGCCTGTTAATTGGCTATAAAAGCCGATTAATACTGCTGTTTGTTCGTGATATACCGCCAAGCGTTTTTTCACCACTTCTTCTTTATCATCATCACGCTGAATCAAATCTTCGCCTGTTACATCATCTTTACCTTCGGTTTTTGGGGGATTGAAGGTAACATGATAAGTGCGACCCGATGGCAAATGCACACGGCGACCGCTCATGCGATTCACAATCACTTCATCAGGCACATCAATTTCCACAACAGCATCTAAATCCACACCTGCATCAATCATGGCTTGCGCTTGGGCTAATGTGCGGGGGAAACCATCAAATAGGAAACCATTTTGACAATCATCTTGTGCGATGCGCTCTTTGACCATGCCAATGATAATATCATCACGCACCAAGCCACCTTCATCAATGATTTTTTTGGCTTCCAAACCTAAAGGTGTGCCTGCTTTAATGGCAGCGCGTAACATATCGCCTGTTGATATTTGGGGAATATTAAAAGCAGCCGTAATAAATTGGGCTTGTGTACCTTTACCTGCACCTGGTGCGCCTAATAATAATACTTTCATTTTTTCTCTCTTTGGTTGGGGGACTAAATGCTTGCAAACACAGCGCGTACACGCTCTAAATCTTCTTGTGTATCCACGCCTGCCGCGGGAATCTGCGTGGTAATGTCCACAGCAATGGGATAGCCATGCCACAATACACGCAGTTGTTCTAATGATTCAATGTTTTCCAAAGGCGATACGCTCATTTGGGCGTAGTCTTGCAAAAAGCCAGCGCGATAGGCGTAAATACCAATATGGCGCAATGGCTGCGCTTCTTGTGGCAATTCACGCAAACCTGCACGCATGGTATCGCGAGGATAGGCAATGGGCGCACGGCTAAAATAAATGGCATGACCTGCTTGGTTTAAAATCACTTTCACCACATTGGGATTCAGAAACTCATCAAAATCATCAATCGGATGGGCAGCCGTTGCCATAGGAGCCTTGCTGTTGGCGAGTGCTTGCGCAGTTTGATTGATTAATTCAGGGTCGATTAAAGGCTCATCGCCTTGCACATTCACGACAATGGTTTCCGCAGGCAAGGCTAAGATTTGTGCAGCTTCTGCCAAGCGTGTGGTGCCACTTTCATGGCTATCTGCCGTCAGCACCACTTCAATATGGTGAGCGCGACAGGCTTCGGCAATTTCTTCGTGGTCGGTTGCCACAACCACACGCGCCGCACGGCTTTTTGCCGCCTGCTCTGCCACACGCACCACCATGGGTTTGCCTGCAATATCTGCTAAGGCTTTGCGTGGTAAACGCGATGACGATAAACGCGCAGGAATCAAAGCAATGAATTCATTCATGCGTGTAATTCCTGTTCTGTTAATTCACGCGCTTCGGTTTCCAACATATAGGGAATACCGTCTTTAATGGGATAAGCCAATTTGGCTTGGCGACTCCATAATTCTTGTAATTCAGGTTTATATTCCAATTTCCCTTTGGTAACAGGACAAACTAAAATATCTAAAAATTTCTTTTCCATGAAATGAGCTTTCTGATTAACAATGGTTTTGACCACATAAAACTTGGTTTAATTCACGCGATAAGGCGTGCTTTTTTTGCTGTTGCAACATTTGTGATTTTTGCATCACGACCTGCATCATAGGTTGGTAAATTGCATCAAAATATTGCGCTTGTTTGCTTACAATCGAACGCCCTTCTGGGGTGCTGTAAAATTGAATCAAGGCATTCACTTCTTGCTGTGTGTACACTTTTTGCGCGGCATCAATGGCTAAACGGCGAATTTCAGCACGAGTCTCAGGGGTGTTAATGGCACGAATCGATTCAAGCACATAACGATTCATGATTTGAACAAGCGCGGCTTGTTTTTCTTGAGATAAGGTTTGAGCGCGAGCGGGCAGGCTTTTTGCATCAATTAAATTTTGTTGTTCAATTTGTTGGATGCTGTCATCAAGCATATTATCGAAGTTTTGCAACACCAATAATTGTTCCAAAGAAGCGCGACTGGGAACCTCTGCCCATGCTGTATTCAAAATACATAGTAAACCGAATATGACCGCATATTTTTGAATCATGCTGTTTCCCCTTGATGCGCCAATTTGTTGATTAACCATGTTGCCAAATCAGGCTCAATTATCGCACAAACTGGCAACACCCACACTTTTTCTAAACCTTTTTGCCCTCCAAGTTTGACAGCATCTTTTTCGGTTATCAAGACCACATCGCTTGTGGGCAAATCGGCGGCAGTTAATGGCGCATGGTCGGGAAAAGAATGAGTTTCGTGCAAGGTGATGCCTAAGGCGCGTAAGCTATTAAAAAAACGCTCAGGTTTGGCAATACCTGCCAAAGCAGCAACGATTTTACCCTCTAGCTGCGCCCTATCCAGTTTATTGGCAGGCTGATTAAGCTGATAAATCTCTCCATGGCGCAGATAAGAAGCAAACAAAGGAGCGGTGGTTGGCAAACTGGCAGCAGGTATCTCGCCCACACACGCGCTCACCACCACCGCATCTACGCTTGCCAAACGCTGCATGGGTTCGCGCAATGCGCCATTCGGTAACACATCTAGATTCTGTCGCCCCACATCTGCATAAGGGAATACTGCAATTTCAATGTCTCGTGCCAACGCATAATGTTGTAAACCATCATCGGCAATCAAACATTCAATTTCGGGATACGCCGCCAATAGTGCCTTGCCTGCTTCCACTCGTTTTGCCGCCACTGCCACAGGCGCACCTGTTTGCCGATACAATAACAAGGGTTCATCGCCTGCTTGTTCAACCGTGCTTTGTGCGTTTAACACATGCACCGCTTGGCTACTACGTCCATAACCACGGCTAATCATGCCCACTTTCACACCACGCGCTTGCAAAGCCGTTACTAAGGCTGCCGTAATGGGTGTTTTTCCTGTTCCGCCCACATGAATATTGCCCACCACCACCACAGGCACAGGTAAAGTTTCGCTGCGCGTGTTGCCTGCTAAAAATTGCGTGCGCCGATGTTGAACCACATAGGCAAACAGCCGTGATAAAGGAAACAATAACGCACTTAATAAAGGCTTGGGCTGCTGCCAATGCTGTTCAATCAACTGATGAAGTTTCAACATAATCGTGCCGTTTATAAATATTTGACGCGCCCTGTGGCATCAATACTGATTTGTTTTTGCTGGATTAGGCGATTAATCAACATTTCTAATTGCTCTTTCGATAAATGCAAAATATTACGCAACGAATTGGTTAAAGAAATTTTGCTCATCGGCTTATTATGCACATGAGAAGTGAAAAACAGATTCACTTTTTCCATCATATAAGCATCTTCGGCTGGGCTGAGAATCACTTCAAGGGGAACGCTAGGCGCAGGCTCATCAAACGGTGCATATTCAATTTTCCTATTTTGAATACGCAATAACTGCCGTGTTTGACAATATTCGATGATTTTCATTAAGTCATCGTCATTGGATTCTAAATACAGGCTATCGGCTTTGAGTTTTAACACTTGTTTGGCACCATCAAGATGATTGGGGCGCGCGGTGAGCAAATGCTGAATCACCATATCCAATAAATCGGCATCGCTCAAATGGTATTCCAATAAACTATTGGTGGGATTAATCGACAGAAAGCCGCGTTGCATCAATTTATCCAACACCAAAGCAATCACTTCTTCTTGTTGCGTGTCGTTATACGGAGTTAAATCGTCTTTCAACAACACGTTTTGCAAACGCGATTCTAAATTATGCTGCACCACAGGACGAAACGCATCGGTGGGCATCAGATTTTTTAAGGTTTTTTTGAAACAATATTGGATAAAACCGGGGGCATCGTGTGCTTGAATCACTGGGCTTTCATGATGCCATACTGCATGATTGGGTAAAATAGTGGTGGGTTGATGGCTTGCCGCTTCTAATAAGGCTTCCTCACTTTTGGCTGCCTCACTCAAACGCGCCAAACGCACAATGCCCCGACAATGTTGCTGTTCGTTTAAATGCTCCACCAAAATATCAAAACCACCATCACGCGATAAAATACAAATCAAGGCTTCTGTATCTTGTTCGGTAATTTTGCCCAAATAATATGCCAAATAAAAATCTAAGGCGTTTTTACCGATTCGTGCCACTTTCACAAAATGCACATTTTTCCCAAACCGACACAAAGCCTCACACAATTCCACCGACAACACACGCTGTTGCAAACGCCCTAAAAACAACCAAATATGGCATTGCTCATCGTCTAATTCTGCCAACTGCTCAGGTTCAGGTTGCACATTTTCAAAATCAATTAAAATATGTTTCATCATGGTTCCTTGTTGGTTGAAGCCCCACCCTTTCAGGGAGGATAATCTCTTCCCTTTCAGAGCAACATATCGTGCTACACTTTATGAGTCATTTTGTGTGTTGAAATATGCGTGATGCTCCATTTCATCAAATTTCCTTTTCGGTTGAAACCCCGCCATTGATGGCGGATAATTCAAACAGGAGGGGTATAACCCCTTCTGTTTCAGGGCAACACTTTATGTGTTGTTCTGTGTGTTGAAACATGTTTAAAACCTTTATAATCCGCCCTTTTATGACTTTGTCTGCATCATGATGTCTGATGACTTATTCCCCTCCACCGTTTCTGTTTCCGAACTGAATGCCCTTGCCAAACATCTCTTAGAAAACCAATTATCGGGTTTATGGGTGGCAGGCGAAATCTCTAACCTCACTCGCGCTGCCAGTGGTCATTATTATTTTTCGCTCAAAGACGGCTCGGCTCAAGTGCGTTGTGTGGTGTTTAAAAGCGTGGCAGCAAAATATTCACCAGCCTTGCAAGAAGGCAGTCAAATTGAATTAAGTGGCAACATCGGCATTTATGAAGCACGCGGCGAATTTCAAATCACCGTTAGCCACATTCGTTTAACAGGCTTAGGAAAACTCTATGAAGCCTATGAACAGCTTAAAGCACAACTGCAAAACGAAGGCTTATTTGATGAAGAACGCAAACAGGCTTTACCTGCCCATCCGCAAGCCATTGGCATCGTAACCAGCTTGGCAGCTGCCGCCTTGCGCGATGTGGTCAGCACCTTACAACGCCGTGCGCCCGATATTCCCGTGATTGTTTATCCCACTGCCGTACAGGGTACAGGCAGTGAACAGCAAATTGCCCAAGCCATCGCTTTAGCCGCCCAATGCCATGAAGTAGATGTTTTAATTGTATGTCGTGGCGGCGGCAGCATTGAAGACTTATGGGCATTTAACGAAGAAATCGTGGTGCGAGCGATTGCGGATTGCCCCCTACCCATCGTAAGCGGTGTAGGACATGAAACCGACTTTACCCTAAGCGACTTTGCTGCCGACCTACGCGCCCCCACGCCCACCGCAGCAGCAGAATTAGTCAGTCCCAATCGAGCGGCATTATTGTATCAAGTTGCACAACTCCAAAACCGTTTACACCATGCCCTCACCCAGCATTACCACCGCGCCAGCCAACAAACCGATTGGCTTGCTGCCCAACTGCGCCACCCCCAACAACGCCTACAACAACTTCAACAACACCTCCAACAACTGCAAACCACTTTATACCACCATCAGCAACAGAACCTCAACCAAGCCCGTCAGCAATTACAACAACAAAGCCTCTTGCTCGATGCCTTGTCGCCACAACACATCTTAGCGCGTGGCTTTAGCGTGGTCAAAAACAGCCGTGGACAAATCATTCGCGATGCCTCCACCCTCAAACAAGGACAAAAACTGCATATCCTATTTGCCGAAGGGCAAGCCGATGTGCGCGTAACAGGCGAACAAGCCCAACCCGATTTATTCGATTTTTCCTAAGCGCAAAACTTCCAAACCAACACACAGCAAGGTAAACTAAAGCATCTTTACTCTCTCATCACATACAAGGAGCCACACCATGAGAATATTGCTAACAGGCGCAAAAGGACAACTGGGGCAAAGCATCAAAGCCCGTTTACCCGAAAACTGGGAACTCATCGCCACCGACTCCAAAACCCTCAACATCACCGATTACGACACCGTGTTGAACATGATGCAGAGTTTCCAGCCTGATGCCATCATCAACGCCGCAGGCTACACCTCCACCATACAAAGCGATGAACATCGCCAAAAAGCCTTTGCCGTGAATGCCGATGGCACGCGCAATCTTGCACAAGCCGCCAAAGCAGTGGGCGCAAAATTCATCCATATTTCCACCGACTATGTATTTAACGGCTACAGCCGTATTCCCTACACCGAAACCGATGCACCCAATCCACAAGGCATTTACGGACAATCCAAATTAGCAGGCGAACTTCTTGCCCTCACCACAGGCGCAAACGTCTTAATTATCCGCACCGCATGGATATTCAGCGAATACGGCAACAACACCGTTAAAACCCTCTTGCGCCAAGCCGCAGAAGGCAACGAAATCCGTCTGGTAGATAATCAAGCAGGCTGTCCCACCTATGCAGGCGATTTAGCCGATGCCATCATCCAATTATTGCAACTGCCTGATTTCCCTCATGGCATTTTGCACTATTGTGGCGACCACGCACTCAGTGCCTACAAATTTGCCCAAGCCGTATTCAAAGCCGAAAGCGAACGCAATCCTGCCTTTGTGATGCCACCGCTCACCGCCATCAGCATGGCAGAACTCAACCCCCAATCCCGTCGCCCACAATACTCCGCACTCAATGGCGACAAAGCGCGTAGCTTAGGTTTAACGCCTTCCGATTGGCAAAAAGCCCTGCCACAAGTATTAGCCGCCATCGCCCAAGCCTAATCCAATGCAGTCTTCAACATTCGCCAGCTTCACACTGGCGAATGATTCGCATCATGATTGTTGTCGAATAACCCCACTTCTCCCCCCTTTCATCATCAAACCCCTCTCCCCACCCTTTTTTGTTTGCCCCAGCCCCTTATCCAACCTTATAATTACCAGTTTGCCGTATTATTTCCGTGTGCTGGGCGAACGCTTGCCGATATGCAGACTTCAAGCAATCCAACAGCTTTTTTTATTGTTATAACCATCCGTAAAGCCGGTACTTATTTTCTGGAGCGCATCAATTATGACCACAGAATCTACCGCCCAACCCTATTTGCAAATCAAGGGCTTGGTAAAAAAATTTGGCGACAATTATGCCGTCAAACATATCGACCTCAACATCGACCAACACGAAATCTTCGCCCTTTTGGGCAGTTCAGGTTGCGGTAAATCCACCTTGCTGCGTATGTTAGCAGGTATGGAAACCCCAACCGAAGGCAGCATTATTCTCGATGGACAAGACATCACCAAACTTGCCCCTTACGATCGCCCCATCAACATGATGTTCCAAAGCTACGCCTTGTTTCCCCACATGACCGTAGCGCAAAACATCGCCTTTGGTTTAAAGCAAGACAAAGTGCCTGCTGACGAAATCAAAGAGCGTGTTGATGAAATGTTACGTTTAGTGCAAATGAGCCAATACGCCCAACGCAAACCCCACCAATTATCAGGGGGACAACAACAGCGCGTTGCACTCGCTCGCTCACTCGCCAAACGCCCCAAACTCCTGTTATTAGACGAACCCCTAGGCGCATTAGACAAAAAATTGCGTCAGCAAACCCAATTAGAATTGGTTAATACCTTAGAAAAAGTGGGCGTAACCTGCATCATGGTTACACACGACCAAGAGGAAGCCATGACCATGGCAAGCCGTGTTGCCATCATGTCGGAAGGACAGCTCAAACAAGTTGGCACCCCCAGCGATGTGTATGACTATCCCAATAGCCGTTTTACTGCCGAATTTATTGGCGAAACCAATATTTTTGAAGGCAAAGTGGCGCATAAAGACAGCGAACACGCCCTGATTGATTGCCCCGAATTGCCTGCTAAAGTTTATACCGACCAACAATTTGATGGCGAAGTGGGTCAAACCATTTGGGTCAGCATCCGCCCCGAAGACATCGATTTGCACAAAGAAAAACCCGCCCACCGCGACCAGCACAACTGGGCAAAAGGCATCGTGAAAGACATCGCTTATTTAGGCAGTTTTGCCATTTACCATGTACAAATGGAAAACGGGCGCATCATCAAGAGCCAAGTGCCTGCCCCATATTGGTATGTACGCAACCTCACGCCGCCCACTTGGGACGAAGAAGTGTATCTGGATTGGCCAGAAAACCAACCCACACCGCTCACTCGTTAAGGAATTGCCATGTCTTCAGTCAATATTAAACGCCGTCTGCGCCCTGGGCGTGGCTTGGTGATAGGGATTCCCTATGCTTGGTTATTACTGCTATTTTTAGTGCCTTTCTTTATCGTGCTCAAAATCAGTTTTGCCGAACAAGAAATCGCCATTCCACCCTATTCACCTTTGTTTATCACCGACCCCGATACAGGCAAACAAACCCTGCATCTGATTACCCAAAACTACAAGGATATTTTCCACAACTTTTGGGGAACATTAGCGCAAATGCTGCATCTCACCTCTGCCGAAGGCGACAGCAGCATTTACTTGCGTACCTATTGGATGTCGGTCAAAACCGCCTTGTCCACCACCATCATTTGCCTCTTGATTGGCTATCCGATGGCATACGCCATTTCACGCGCCCATCCCACTTATCGCAATGGTTTACTCTTGGCAATCATGTTGCCATTTTGGACATCATTCTTATTGCGCGTGTATGCGTGGATGGGCTTATTGAGCCAAAACGGTATTATCAATAACTTGCTCATCAAATACGGCATCATCGACCAACCATTAGAAATGTTCTACAACAGCTTCTCGCTCAATTTGGTGATGGTTTATGCCTACTTGCCCTTTATGATTTTGCCGCTCTACACGCAACTCATCAAACTGGATGGGCGTTTATTAGAAGCCGCTTCCGACTTAGGCGCAGGACCGATTAAATCCTTCCTCACCATCACATTGCCCCTATCCAAAACAGGCATTATTGCAGGCTCAATGCTGGTCTTTGTGCCTGCGGTGGGCGAATTTGTGATTCCCGATTTGGTCGGCGGTTCAGACAACCTGATGATTGGTAAAACCTTATGGATGGCATTCTTTGACCAAAACAACTGGCCTTTAGCATCGGCTTTAGCGGTTGTGATGGTGATTTTATTGGTGATTCCGATTGCCTTATTCCACCATTATGAAAACCGCGAAATCGAAGGAGACAAACGTGGGTAAACAAAAACTGTCTTGGTTTCTCAAAATCATGTTGTTTTTGGGATTAGCCTTTTTGTATATTCCTTTGGTGGTGTTGGTGGTGTATTCCTTCAACGAATCACGTTTGGTAACCGTGTGGGGTGGTTTTTCTACCCAATGGTATGGACGTTTACTCAACAACAGCCAAATTTTAGAAGCAGCTTGGTTGTCATTGCGTATCGCCATCACCGCCTCATTTGCCGCCGTGATATTAGGCACATTAGCGGGCTATGCCCTTGCGCGCATCAAACGCTTTCGCGGCAGCACCTTATTTGCAGGCATGGTATCCGCGCCTATGGTGATGCCCGATGTGATTACAGGCTTATCTATGCTATTGCTGATTATCCAAGTGCAAAGTTTCCTACAAGGTATCTTGGGTAACACCGATTGGCTAGACCGAGGCTTCTTCACCATCTTTTTAGGGCATACCACCTTGTGCATGGCATACATCACCGTTGTGATTCGCTCACGCTTAATGGAGCTTGACCAATCACTAGAAGAAGCCGCCATGGACTTAGGCGCACGTCCGCTTAAAATCTTCTTTGTGATTACCTTGCCTTTAATTGCACCTGCCATTGCATCAGGCTTCCTATTAGGCATTACCCTATCGCTGGATGATTTGGTGATTACTTCATTCCTATCAGGCCCGGGTTCATCTACCTTGCCACAAGTGATTTTCTCCAAAATCAAATTGGGCTTAGACCCCCAAATGAACGTATTGGCAACCATCATCATCGCCATTGTTGGCACCTTGGTCATCGTCTTAAACTGGTATATGATGCGCCAAACCACCAAACGCGAACGCGAAGC
>JBHADP010000088.1:0-10002 GCA_041855125.1 Neisseria sp.
CCATCAGATAACTGCTGTATCGTATAACTGGGAGGAGGTGCATGTAATAAATGCAAACTTTCCGCCAAATGTGGCAAACCTAATTGCCGCAGCAACACATCAGGTAAAGTATCCTGCAAAGGTAATGCCTGCAAAGCAGCCTGCACCACACGGCGTAAAGTAGGCTGTTGCAAACCATTCACCGTAGGATAAATAGGCGTTAAGCTATCCGCCAACACCGTACTATCCGCATCGCGGACTTTAGGGTGTATCATCTCATAGCCATGAAAACCCAATTTCACCTCACCCACCGCCCGAATCCGCTTGCCTACTGCCATTTGCCGCTGATGACTGGCATAAAAATGAATAAAACGCAGCACCAACACACTGCCCGCATCATCACAAACCTGAATCAATAACTGCTGGCGAGGTTTAAACTTCACTTCCTGCTGCGTTACCACCCCTTCTATTTGACAAGATGCACCCATTACCGCTTGCGCAATAGGCGTGATTTGTGTTTCATCTTCATAACGCAAAGGCAAATGCAACACCACATCCCACGCATTTTTTAGACCCAACTTATCTAATTTGCTGGCAATCGCATCATTAATTTTCAACAATTTTTGGTTTTCAGGGGACATTTGATTTCAGCAGGATTGAGCCAATAATGCTTTATTTTAAAGGATTTCACACATGTTTCAACACACAGGGCAACACATAAAGCATCGCCCTGTGTGTTGCCCTGAAACAGAAGGGGTTACGCCTCCTGTTTGAATGATCCGCCATCAATGGCGGGTTTTCAACCGAAGAGGAAATTTGATAAAAAACAAAAGAGCCCGCCGAAGCGAGCTCTTTTTTAACTAATCAACTGATTAGAATTTGTGGCGTAAACCAACTAAACCACCAACATTGTCAGTTTTGTAGTCGCCTGAACCAGCTTTCAACCAGCCAGCTTGAGCGAATGCAGTAGTACGTTTAGAGAAGTCGTAATCTGCACCCAATACAACTTGATGGTATTTCACAGATTTACGTTGATCTGCAGACAAGTGTTTGCCTTTAGCTTTGAAGCCGTGAGCATAAGACAAGCGAGGAGTTACATTACCAAAGCGGTAAGCACCAGTTAAAGCCAATTCGTGAGTTTTAATGCGGTTAGCAGTAACTGATTTAGTGTGGCTTTCACCTGCCAAAGTAGCTTTGTAGCTGTCTAAAGTGTCCCAACCATTGGTGTATTGGTAACCACCGGCTACGAACAAGTTGTTAGCATCGTAACCTGCCTCGATGCGGTGAGCTTGACCGCTCTTGCTGCTGGTAACGCCAGTAGTAGCATTAGTGGTGTAGTAAGCCGATTTTTTGTATGCCAAGCCGTATTGAGCAAAGAAGCCAGCATTTTCATAGTTCAAACCAGCATAGTAAGCAGAAGTATCACTCAATGGAGTAGTGCGACCAGTGTCAGTTTGGTTATCACGAGGAGTGAATTGTACGTTTGCGCTGAAGCCAGCAAATACTGGAGTATCGTAGCGAACAGAAACTACACGCTCAGCAGTACGGGTGAAAGTTTTCAAGCCCAAAGCTTGGTTGTTGTACTCCCATGGGTCAACTTGTCCCATGTTGTCCAATTGGGTATTCAAGTTACCAGCGCGGAATTTACCGAAGTTGCCTTCCAAACCGATGAATGATTCGCGGTTAGCCCAACCAGAATCAGTACCAGCGACAGAAGTTTTGCTTTCAACTTGCCAAATAGCATTCAAGTTGTTACCAATCGCTTCATGACCTTTGAAACCAATGCGTGAACCAAAGTCAGCAATTTGAGTTTTGGTGTGAGATTTAGTGGTGTTACCAGGACCATTTTTTACTTTAGTTTTAGTAACTTCAACACCCGCTTTAATTTGACCATACAAGGTTACGTCAGCTACGGCAGCAGTAGATAAAGCAGCCAAAGACAGAGCAATCAGAGTTTTTTTCATTGCTGTATTCCTTTTCTATGTTTAAGAAAACAAACTTTAGATGGGGAAACATCCACCCAAGCTTTTACATTAACCGCCTTATTCGCGATTTCATGTCTGCTAATATAATTGCTTCGTTGCAAAAAAACAAACTTTATCGCCCTTTGATTACACTCACGCCCCGAAAAAGTGTGGGTTTTATCCCACAAAAAACAATTTATTTATTGTTTTTCAAAAAATTAAGATAAGTATCTGGCTCATTTTATCCATCAGAATGGAATTTGGTTTTTTGTTGTTTTTTTATCACACTTATCATCAAAGGCTTGAATGATGGGCTTTTAGCAGGGCATGGATTCATTTCATTCACAAGTAAACTTTGCTTAATAAAAAGGCAATACACTCAATTTTCGCTATAATAGCGGTTTTCTATTCATCTTGATTCTTCAATATTTGAAAGCGTATCTATGTTTCCACACACAAGACAACATATAAAACGCTGCCCTACTCTTTTGTCCTGAATCAATCAGGGTAATACTTATTAATATTGCCAGTCATGAATGGATAGGGTTTCAATCAACAAGGAATTTACTATGACTAAACACGCTGATGATTCTGCTACACAACATGAAGCCATGGTGCGCCAAAATCTTTTAGGACGATTGATTTTTGCCAGTCGTTGGTTGCAATTACCGATTTATTTGGGCTTGATTGTGGTGCAGGCGATTTATTCATATAAGTTTTTAAAGTCATTATGGGACTTAATTCATAATCTAGGCACAATGGATGAAAACGCCATTATGATGGCGGTATTGAGTTTGATTGATGTGGTGATGATTGCGAATTTATTGGTAATGGTGATGATTGGTGGCTATGAAACGTTTGTGTCGCGTTTGAATGTGGATAATCATCCCGACCAACCTGAATGGCTGAATCATGTGAATGCGTCTGTGTTAAAGGTGAAGCTGTCGATGGCAATTATCAGTATTTCATCTATTCATTTGCTGCAAACGTTTATTAATGCGGGCAAGCTGCCTGAAAGCCAAATGATGTGGCAGTTGTTATTGCATTGTGGCTTTTTATTATCAGCATTGGCAATGGCTTTTACGGATAAGATTGTGTATAGCACCACGCATAAGGCACATTAGTGCTTGAATGATGAAGGCGGGATGAGTTCCCGCCTTGTTTGTTTAAATTGAAAAATCTTCTTCCACAGGCGAATACAGCAGTTTATCAATATGCTCTTTGGTCAGCTCGGGAGCAAAACGAGTGATAAAGTCGTACACATAGCCACGAAGATAGGTGTCGGGGCGCAATAAGATGCTGGTATAAGAAGGTTCAAAAAGATGGGTGGCATCTAATAAAGTGAGGTCGGTATCGGCTTGGGGGTCAAATGCCATTTTTGCCATAATGCCCACGCCTAAACCCAGTTTGACATAGGTTTTTAAAATATCGGTATCGACTGCCAATAAGGCGATATGGGGGTCGTGAATATCGGCTTTATGAAACGCACGCGCAATATTGGTGTTATCGTTAAAGGCAAATTCATAGGTAATCAGTGGGTATTGGGCAATGGCTTCAATGTTTAATTTTTTTTCTTGTAATAAAGGGTGATGATTAGGCACAACAACGCCATACGTCCAAAAAGAACAGGGAATACGGCGCAATTCATGTCCTGCATCATTTGCTTCTGTGGCAATGGCGAAATCGGCTTCACCATCGGCAACCATTTGGGCAATCGCACTGGGGCTACCTTGCCGTATGTTTAGGCGCACTTTGGGATAGTGTTGCACAAACTCGGCAACCACTTTGGGCAAAGCATAACGCGCTTGAGTATGAGTGGTGGCGATGGTGAGCATCCCTTTATCATGACGGGTAAACTCTTTGCCAATGTTTTTAATGTTTTGAATATCGTGCAACACACGTTCTACAATTTGTAAGACATCTTTACCAGGTTGCGACACCGACACAATGCGTTTGCCACTGCGAATGAAAATTTGTATGCCCAATTCTTCTTCTAATAAACGAATTTGCTTGGAAACACCGGGTTGGGAAGTAAATAAAGCATCGGCAGCTTCCGACACATTTAAATTATGGCGATATACTTCAAGGGCATAACGCAGTTGTTGTAATTTCATGATGAATCAAGAGAAGAGATAACGGTTTCTTAAGGATTAAATGTAGCATATTTCATGAATTTGTGGGCTAGAAAACACAATTTTGAAAAGCATTTGTTTTTACAGAAACTATCTGTTTTTTTCATGCCAATATGGCAAACAGCTTGGTAAAATCTTGTTGTTTTTGTACAACTAACCCCTATATCAATAGCGGTTTTGGTTGTAAATAAATGACACGAAGTTGATTTTTCGGCATGATTCATCATTAGGAAACGGGTCGTTTAGCTGCTTTTTCCAAACAGTGCGTTCTAAACAGTTTGTATTTAAGATTTTACAGTATGTTTTTACTCTCTTCTGATACCAGATAGGTAAAAGGCATACTTGGCAATTTTCGCTAATTTTGGTTAGAATTGCGGTACAAATTTGATATATTTGCGTGGCTGCATTTGGCTGCGACCTGTATATTGTGATTTGTAGGGGCAAGAGTTGCCGTTACATAACAATCTTTTGATGAGGGAATAATAATGACCAAACAGCTTAAATTAGGTGCATTGATTGTTGCTGCTGTTGCTTCTGCAAATGCAATGGCTAGTGAACCACACACCAAACATGGTTACACCGTGAGCAGCAAATCTCAAGAAATCGTACGCAATAGCTACGGTGAGTGCTGGAAAAATACTTACTTTGATAAAGCTACTCAAGGTCGTGTGGAATGTGGCGATGCAGTTGCTTCTAAATCTGAGCCAGTTTACCAAGATGAAACTGTTTCATTCTCTGCCAATACTCTGTTCGGTTTTGACCGCGATACTTTACGCCCTGAAGCCATGGACAGCTTGAACAACTTGGCACAACGTTTGAGCCAATCTAATGTTGAGTCTGTACGCGTTGAAGGTCATACTGACTTTATGGGTTCAGATGCTTACAACCAAAACTTGTCTCAACGCCGTGCGAGTGTGGTATCTAACTACTTAGTAAACCGTGGCGTACCTTCTAGCAAAATTTCTGCTACTGGCTTGGGCGAATCTCAAGCTCGCATGACTGCTCAATGTCAAGCTGAAGTGAACCGCTTAGGTAAGAAAGTTTCTAAAGCTAAGAAACGTGCTGCTCTGATTGCATGTATTGAGCCAGATCGCCGCGTAGATGTTCGCGTTCGCTCTGTAGTGCAAAAACAAGTTTCTGCAGGTAATGTTGAAGGCGAACGCCCAGCAGTTGAACCACACTGGATTCCAGGCCCAGCCTCTAACATCCACGGTTATACCCGTCCTTAATTCAGCATGATTTGTGCTAATAACCCCGCTTAAGGCGGGGTTTTTTAATCATAGCTCAATGATTTATATTTTAACACGCGAAAAGGCATAGAAGCTCAGCTTTGTGTGTTGCTCTGATTGGGTAAAGGTTATCCTACTCCCAACTTTCGTCTTTCTCTCTAACGAAAAGAAATTGAGATGAATGAATTTGATTTCATTGCCCAATATTTAAAACGCCAACATCGTGATGCTGATGTGGTTTTGGGCATTGGCGATGATGCTGCCATTATTCGCCCACGCACGGGGTTTGATTTATGTGTGAGCAGCGATATGTTGCTGGCGAATCGGCACTTTTTTGCTGATGTGGCGGCGGCTGATTTGGCACATAAGGTATTGGCGGTTAATTTGTCGGATATGGCAGCAATGGGCGCCATACCGCGTTGGGTGGTGTTGAGTGTGGCATTGCCTGAATTGCAGACCACTTGGCTCACGGCATTTTGTGATGCTTGGTTTGCATTGTGCGCTCAATATGGGGTAACGCTGATTGGCGGTGATACTACCCAAGGAGCATTAGCATTCAATGTTACAATTATGGGCGAAGTGCCTCAAGGTCAGGCATTGCGCCGTGATGCTGCTCAAGTAGGCGATGATGTGTGGGTGTCGGGCAAGATGGGCTTGGCAGCTGCCGCTTTGCAGCATTTACAAGGTCGGTTGGCATTACCGCCAATGGTGTTAGCAGAATGTGAAGGAGCGTTATTGCGTCCCACTCCTCGCGTAGCATTGGGTCAAATGTTGTTGCCGATTGCTCATGCTGCACAAGATGTTTCAGATGGTTTGGCACAGGATTTGGGGCATATTTTGCAGGCTTCGCAAGTGGGGGCAACGATTGAAGTGGATTGCTTGCCCACCTTGCCCGCTTTGCAAACGGTATTACCTCAAACATGGCAAGAGTTGGCATTAAGTGGTGGCGATGATTATGAGTTGATCTTTACGGCTGCGGCGCAACATCGAGAACAAATTGAACACATTGGGCAAAGTTTAGGTGTGCCTGTGAGTCGTATTGGGTGCATCACGGCAGATAAGGGCTTGCGTTTGATTCATGCCGATGGTTCGCCATTTTTTTTAAGTAAACAAGGATTTGATCATTTTGGCTGATTTTAAACCTTCTTGGCAATGGTTATTGTCGCGCCCAATTTGTTTATTGGGATTTGGTTTTGGTACAGGTTTAGCCCCTGTTGCCCCCGGCACGTTTGGCACACTCCCTGCTTTGCCTTTGGCTTATTTGTGTATGGCTATGGGCATCACGGGGTGGGGATTGGCGGCATTATGTGTGCCTTTATTTGTGGTGGGCATTTATATTTGTGATTACACGGAACGTTTGCTGGGCATACCCGATTATGGCGGGATTGTATGGGATGAGATTGTTGCCATGATGTTGGTTTTGGCATTTGTGCCTTTAACATGGCAATGGTGGTTGTTGGCGTTTGTGTTGTTTCGCTTGTTTGATGCGGTCAAACCGTTTCCGATTAAATGGTTTGATGCGCGTGTGAAAGGTGGCTTTGGCATTATGCTTGATGACTTGATTGCTGCCTTGTTTAGCTTAGTGGTGTTGTTGGTCATCAAAATATGGGTGGGATAAGAAAATGAATCAGGTTGAGATTGTGGTAGAACCCAGTTATTTGGCAGAACACAGCGATGTGATGGGCGACCATTATTTATTTGCTTATCATATTACCATACGCAATTTAAGTAACAACACCATCACACTGCGTCATCGTTATTGGGAGATAACCAATGCTCATGGCGAAGTGGAAATGGTGCAAGGTGCAGGTGTGGTGGGCGAACAGCCTACTTTGTATCCCGATGATGATTTTGCCTATAGCAGCGGCGCACATTTGCGTACACCATGGGGCAGTATGCAAGGCTATTATGAATTTGAAGATGAAAGTGGCGATTGTTTTCATGTGCCGATTCCACGTTTTGAACTCAAAGCCGATTTAACGCTGCACTAAGGCACACACGATGACGGCTTATTTTATTACAGGTACCGATACTGAAGTGGGCAAAACCTTTTGCACCGCCGCCTTACTTCATGCGTTTCATGCCACAGGCAAAACCGCCATTGGATTTAAACCCATTGCTTCGGGAGCAGAAGCAGATGGCTACAACTCCGATGTTTTGGCACTACAAGCCGCTTCCTTGCCCACCCTGCCCTATAACCAACACAATCTCTACACCTTTCAAGAAGCCACCGCCCCACACTTAGCCGCCATGGATACCGCCTGCCCCATTCAGTTGGCTCAACTGAACCATGGTTTTCACGCACTACAAACCCAAGCAGATGTCATCTTAACCGAAGGTGCAGGCGGTTGGCTCACACCTTTAAATGAACACGACACGTTTGCCGATTGGGTCATCCGTCAGCGTTTGCCTGTGATTATGGTGGTGGGCATGAAACTGGGCTGTATTAATCACGCTCTGCTCACCACGCAAGCGATTACGCAAGCAGGTTTGCCTCTAGCAGGCTGGATTGCTAATTGTCTCAGCCCGCAACCCCATCGTTTGGCGGATTATTTCCACACCTTGCAGCATAGAATAGCGGCACCGTGTCTCGGCATGATGCCTTATTTACCTCACACCTTAGCACGGCAAGCGGCGAACCATTTAACCATCAGTGGCTTAGAGTAGCTGTGCTATAATTTTCGTTTTATTTGTATTGGCGATACGCCATTCAACCCATAGGAATTGTTATGAGCTTAAAATGCGGTATCGTGGGTTTGCCCAATGTGGGCAAATCCACTTTATTTAATGCCCTCACCCAATCAGGTATTGAAGCAGCCAACTACCCTTTTTGTACCATTGAACCCAATGTGGGCATTGTGGAAGTACCCGACCCACGCATGGCGGAATTGGCTAAAATTGTTAATCCTCAGCGTATGCAACCTGCGATTGTGGAATTTGTGGACATTGCAGGCTTGGTAGCCGGTGCGAGCAAAGGCGAAGGCTTGGGCAATCAGTTTCTTGCCAATATTCGTGAAACCGATGCGATTGTAAACGTGGTGCGTTGTTTTGATGATGACAATATTGTGCATGTGGCAGGCAAAGTTGACCCGATTGCCGATATTGAAACCATAGGCACAGAACTTGCCTTAGCCGATTTAAGCAGCGTGGAAAAAGCCATTATTCGTGAAGGCAAACGCGCCAAAAGTGGCGATAAAGACGCGCAAAAATTGGTGGCATTATTGGAAAAACTGCAAGGTCATTTAAATGAAGGCAAGCCCGCGCGTTCTTATGGCTTAGATGCGGAAGAACTGGAATTATTGCGTCCTTTATGCTTGCTGACAGTCAAACCTGCCATGTATGTGGCAAACGTGGCGGAAGATGGTTTTGACAACAATCCGCATCTTGACCGTTTACAAGAATTGGCTGCCAAAGAACATGCGCCTGTGGTGGCATTATGCGCTGCCATGGAAAGCGACATCGCCGAATTAGACGATGAAGAAAAAGTAGAATTTTTGGCTGAAATGGGTTTGGCAGAACCCGGTTTAAATCGCCTGATTCGTGCAGGTTATGATTTATTGGGTTTACAAACTTATTTTACCGCAGGGGTAAAAGAAGTTCGCGCTTGGACCATTCACAAAGGCGACACCGCGCCCCAAGCCGCAGGCGTGATTCACACCGATTTTGAACGCGGCTTTATTCGCGCTCAAGTGATTGCCTATGATGATTTTGTGAGCTTGGGTGGTGAAACCAAAGCCAAAGAAGCAGGCAAAATGCGCTCAGAAGGCAAAGAATATGTGGTACAAGATGGCGATGTGATTCACTTCTTATTTAATGTTTAAACCGATTTGCCCGTTTAGCGGGCAAATGATTTATTTATCCATAATTTCATACCAATAACGATGGTTTACGGTATGATGTTGAAATTATTTTAATCACTCTTACACACAATACCATGAAAAAACTTGGATTTGGCTTGGTAGTACTCACATTAACCGCAACTGCAACAGCCAATACGGCTGTTCCCGATGTTTCCCCCGTTTCTGAGGGGCAACATGTGGTTATTAATATTCCTCAACAACGCCTCTTTTTATACACCAACGGCAAACTCAGCAAAATTTATCCCGTTGCCGTAGGTAAAGCTGCCACACAAACCACCTTGGGTTCTCATAAAATTGGCACCAAGGCTTTTAATCCCACTTGGCATATTCCCCTCTCCATTCAGCGAGAACGTGGCGATGGTGTAAAAACCGTCCCCCCTGGCCCTCGCAATCCTTTGGGACCTGTGTTTGTGCGCTTGGGCGACCCGAAATTAGGCTTGGGCATCCACGGCACCAATGCGCCAAGCAGCGTGCCCGGGGTGCGTAGCCACGGCTGTGTCCGCATGAAATCGCCTGATGCGTTGGAGTTTGCCAAAACCATCGCCACAGGTTCTCCTGCGGATGTGGTGTATCAAATGGCTGCTTTGAATGTGGACAGCAAAAATAATCTGTGGCTGGCTGCTTTCCGCGACCCCTACAACAAGAAAAATTTAGACACGGCTGCCTTGCGTAAAAGCATTCAAGCATGGGCAACTGCCAATAAGAAAAGCATTAATAGCAAACGAATTGATGCAGTATTAAAAGCGCGTACAGGTACATTAAATTGTTTAACCTGCGGTGAACAAAAAGGTGCGATAAGTGGCAACTTAAGTTCAGTTGCATGGTTAAGTGGCTCGGG
>JBHADP010000089.1:0-7836 GCA_041855125.1 Neisseria sp.
TGCCTGCTGCCAGCAAACAAGCCGATGCCTTACCTGCCCATTTCCCTGTGCAACGTGTGGCGCGACAAGATGGCAGCAGCAGCGATGATTTTCGGGGTTATCAAGGGCGTTTGGAAGCGGGAACCTTAGCTGTGGGCGATGAAGTAAGCATCTTGCCTGCGGGAAAAACCGCTCATATTTCAGCGATTTATGGCACAACAGGTGTGCAAGAGTGCGCACACGCAGGCGAAGTGCTGACCCTCACATTAGACCGTGATATTGATATTTCACGCGGTGATGCGATTGTGGCAGCCCATAGCCCTGTTCGCCCTAGCAAACAAATTCAAGCCGCAGTATGTTGGTTTGACGATGTGCCGCTTAATTTAAGCCGCCGTTATTTGCTCAAACACACCACTCAAACCACCGCCGCTAAAGTGAAAAACATCAGCTATGTGTGGGATGTGCATACTTTAAGCCGTGTACAATCAGCCGATAAATTGGCAATTAATGATATTGGGCATCTGACGATTGCCTTGCAGCAACCTGTGAATGCAACCGATTATGCAACCAACCCTGCCACAGGCGCATTCATCTTAATTGATGAAGCCACCAACCACACTGTTGCGGCAGGTATGATTAGCGGCGATGATGTAACCGATACGTTTGAGATTTAAGCAATATGTTTTAACACACAGGGCGACACATCAAGCATTGCCCTAGATATTGCCCTGATGGGGAAGGGTTACACTTCTTCCCCATCATCTCTAACCCTATCCCTTGAGGGGTGGGGCAATCGGCAAGGAAGAATGGATGAAAAATGGTGGAACATTCCACCATTTTTTTATGGGCGCGATTGATGTTTCAACATACAGGGCGACACATCAAATGTTGCCCGATGTGTTGTTCTAAATTAAATGGGATTACGACCTGACTGATTAGCATCATTCGCCATAAATGGCGCGTTGGCAAGCACAATGTTGATGGCAGCCAAACAAGGTGTTTATTGAGCCATTTAATGTGTTGATTCGCATGAAAGGGCTTGTTGGTGATGGCTAAGACGGGGCGAGATGGAAATAGCTGGCTAAGCCATCTTGTTTGAGAAGTTGGTTTAAGCGTTGGTTGAGCTGGGTGCCATAGAGCATTTCGGCTTCGCTGATGTCTAAGTGGGTGGTGTTTAATTGGATATGGGGCGATAAGCCTGTGTATTGGGCGACTTGGTCGGCAATGATTTGGCTTTGTTTGGGGGAAAGTTGGCTAAAGATAAAGCGCAAATCGGGCAAGATGCTGAGAAAGGTGTCTTCGTCCCATTGTTGGATGAGCTGGTGTAAGGTGTGTATGGCAAGTGGGGATTGGACGAAGATTTCGGGGGCGATGTGAAACATGCCTTGTAGGTATTGCACGGCATATTCGGGTAGGCTACCGAGGGCGAAGGCTTGTTGGATATGCTGTTGGAGTTGTTGCTGGCTATGGCGTTGGTCGAGAAAGGCAAGGGTATCCATTGCTCCGCGCAGTTTGAGTAGTCGCAACTCGCTGAGTTGTTGGGGGTCGATGTGGCGATAAAAGCGGTTGAGCAGTTCGGCGCCATCGATTTGGGGGAGTTTGTCGCTGATGTTGTGTATCAGTTGATGGAGTTGTTTGAGGAGCTGGAGGTTTTCATCGATTTTGTCTTCGTGGGTGTGATAGAGTTGGTCGAGGTGGTAATAGGCTTGTTGTAGGGCAAGTAAGATGCTGTTTTGTAGGGCTTGTTCGGGCAGTTGCAGCAGTTGGCGACCATGCCATAGGTAGAACAGTTGTTGGGCAGCTGTGATGAGGGAGGCAAGATGGGGGTCGTTTTCGATGTGTTGGTTCAGTTGTTGCTGTAAGGGGGCAAGCTGTTGGTTTAAACCTAATCGGCAGGCTTGGGTAAGCAGTTGGGCGGTGTGAGCGGCTGAGGGGGCAATGCCTTGTTGCGACAGGTCTTGTTGGGCTTGTAGCAGTTTGTGTAGGGCGAGGGTGTGCAAGTTGTCGCCTTGTTCGGCTAAGGCGAGTAAGTTGGCTTCTACGGTGGGTGTCCACGCATAACGCCATTCTTCAAACAGCAAATCGAGGTGGGTGCCGCGTATGAAATCGGGACCTGATAGGCATTCGGCAAAATCTACGGCTAAAAAGTCTAATAGGTGCAGAAAACGGCTGATGAGATGGTGATGGGGTTTGCGGTAAATGTCGAGTTTGCGGTTTTTGGCAAGGGTGTCGTTGAGTTGGAAACGGTAGTATTGGGCTTGTTGATAGGTGTTTTGTAAGAGGGCGGGGCTGCGTTGGTTGGCAGCCACTTTGCCCAGTTGTTGTCCGCTCAAATAGCGGTAAACGGTTTGCCAAAGGTGGTGTTGTCCATCGTCCATTTCGCCTTTAATGAGGGCGGTTTGGAGGGCATCGAGCAGGTCATAGCGGCTGGGGCGATAGTGTCCACGCAGTTGGGCTAAACCTGTGGCAATTTCGGCGGTGTTTTTGAGGGCGATGTAGGGGGTCAGGTCGAGGGCTTGTTGTTGGTGTAATTCGTGGCACAGTTGGCTCAGATAGTTGTAACAGGCGGTTTGGGGGTCGTGTGCTTGGTTGAGGTCGTGCCAGAATTGTTGGTAGTAAGCAGGCGAGGGCATACCTGAGGCATAGCCATTGAGGGCATCAAGGCGGTCGAAGCTATAACGAATGAGCCATGAGTCTTCTTGGTAGGTGTTTTCGGAGGCAGGCAGGGTATAGCTGGGAACGCTGTCGCTGGCGAGCATTTCAATTAAGGCGAGGGTGTGAAAGCCGCCTGTTACGATGAGTATGCGTGGTGGGGTGTGATGGGCGGTTTGGCGCACGGCTTGGATATGTTGATACATGCAGTATTCACGATGCAGCGAGGCTTCTTGCAGTAAGACTTCGTGTTCATAATCTAAACGGGCAAGTGCGCACCATGTGAACACGTCGTGGAAAAAGGTGGGTGCTTGGGCAAGCTGGGCAGGGGTTTGCAGCTCAAATAGGTGTTCCCATAATTCATCGTGGTTACGGCAATGCAGTTGGTGGGCGAGGTTTTGAATGTATTGGCTGTGGGCAAGATAGCGTTCTGCCATGAGATTGGTTTGTCCAACAGGTTGGGCTTGCAGTTGGCATTGGCTTGCCCAGTCTAAATCGATGAATTGAACGTGGGCGTGTTGGGCGGTTCCTGTGCGTAGGGCAACCCATTCGGGAGAGTAATCGCAAAAGGGGAAATAGGCAGAATGGATAGGGGGTGCGATTGGGCTGTCGGTGGAATGGGTGGTTTGACCTTTGGCTTGGGCAAAGATGGCGACGGGGGGGACGGTGTCGGGCGACAATAAATCGGGCAGAAGCGGCTGAAAGCTTTGAGGGGCTTCTATGAGAATATGGCTGGGTTGGATGTGTTGTATCAGATGACGCACGGCATAGGCACAAGCGGGGCTGTGGTGGCGTATGGGGGCAAACCAAATGCCTTGTTGATTGAGGGCAGCTTGGGCGGTAAAAGCGGCTTGGAGACGAGCAGGCATAACCATAATGTGTTCCTTACAATACGCGACTGGCTTCGTAAAAGGCTTTCCAATCGGCATCTTGTTTGGAGCGTTCTTTCACTACGGTATCTAAATAATAGCGCAGGCGTTTGGCATCATCGGCATGGTCTTTAAAAACCACCCCCAAGAGTTGTTGGGCAATATGGGCAGCAGACAGTTTGCCATTATCTAAGAAGATGGCTTGTAAACAAGCAGCATGGGCAATATTCACCGCTTCGGCAGTGGACATGACCGCAGCAGGTGTTTTTAAATTAGCGCCTTGTTCGGTTTTGCCCGTACGCAATTCTTGAAACACGGTGATTAATAATTCCAACACATTAGGATTGATTTCAATATCATGGATAAGGTGTTGTAACTCATGATGAAGCTGGTGTTGTACCAGTTGCACTTCAAATGCGCGGTCGCTGATGGGTTTGACGGTTTCAAAATTAAAACGGCGTTTGAGTGCCGATGACATTTCATGTACACCACGGTCGCGCAGATTGGCGGTGGCAATCAGGTTGAAGCCTTGTTGGGCATGAATGCTGGCGTTTTGCCCCATTTCGGGAATCATCATTTGTTTTTCGGATAACAACGACACCAAAACATCTTGGATTTCGGCAGGGCAACGGGTGATTTCTTCAAAACGCACGATTTGTCCATGTTGCATGGCATGATAAATCGGCGAGGGAATCAGGGATTTTTCATTTGGACCTTCAGCCAGCAATAAGGCGTAGTTCCATGAATATTTAATATGGTCTTCTGTTGTGCCTGCGGTGCCTTGAATGGTGAGCTGTGAAGTGCCACTAATCGCAGCGGCAAACAGTTCAGACAACATGGATTTGGCTGTACCGGGTTCGCCCACCAGCATTAAACCTTGTTTGCCCATCAGCGTAACCAAAGCACGATCCACCAAAGCATCATCGCCATAGAATTTTTTGCTGATATTGAGTTTATCGTCGCCTAAAATAAAACGGCGCACCGCATGAGCGGATAATTTCCAACCAGCAGGTTTGGCGGTTTTTTTATCTTTACTGTGTAAACGAGCCAGTTCATCGGCGTATTTGTGTTCAGCACTTTGGCGCAACAGAGTGGTTTGGGTCATGATGGTAAACTTGAAATAGAAACAGAGTCGAACAGAAAAATATACTGTATCGACTCTTTTGGCAAGTTAACCCGCTTTACCATCAGCGCGCGCTTGAGTGAGCCAAGGAAAATAACGCCATACAAATAGCAATAATGAAGCAGCAAATAAGAGTGCGGATAGTTTTAAACCATGTTGATACGCTGTTGGGCTACTGCTCATACTGAGAGCGGTAACGGTGCGTGTGAGCGTGGCTGCCAGCATCAGCCAAAAAGCCCACGTCATTGGGAAAGGAGCAGGATAGAGTGGGCGACCGGTATGCCCCAAAGCGGTGCGTGTCATCATGCCTATGGTCAGCAAACCAATACCTCCCACCGCCACCAAATGCACGCCCATGCTCAACACACTCGCTTGCCATTGTCCGATGCCCATGATGATTAAACCCAATGCGGTTAAGGCATAACCCACATGCAAAATCCACAGCATCGGTTCTTGCCAAACGCCTTTTTCCAGCCAACGACCTGTTTGTATCAAACCGATTGCGCCTGCTGTGATGCCACAGAGTGCGGCTAAGGGCAAGGCTATTTGTAGGCTCATGCACACCGCCATCACCATAGGTAAAACCAAAGGTGCGTATGCCAACCCAGTGGGTGTGGCAATTTGCGGGGTGTTTAAACGGCGACTGGTAAAAAACGGAATAATGCGTGTACCAATCAAACCAATAAAACCTGCCACCAATACCAAACCTGCAAATAAACCTTGGCGCAAGCCTGCTGTGGCAAACTGCAACGAATAATGAAAACCCAAATGGCTTAAACCAAATAACAATAAAGCAAACACCGCAATATAATTGCGCTGGTTACGGCTGCGAACCACCGCCAAACCCATCAAATAGGCTGCCAAGCCATAAAACAACGTTCCGGTTATCCCTGATAACCAAGCCGCATGGGGAATAAATGCAAACAATCGTGCCAACAGCCATAAGCTCGTCAGCACAATCAGTGGTTTACCGCGCACTGCAGGCTGTTGTGTCCAAGTGGCAACAGCAGTGAGCAAAAAGGCAACCACAATCGCGCCCGCATAGCCCCAAATCATTTCATGCGCGTGCCAGAAAAAAGCAGGCAGTTGAGTCGTGCCTTGATAGCCAAAACCCCACAATAAGATGGATAATGCACCATATAAGGCAGCCAATAAATACAATGGGCGAAACGCCATTGCCCAAATGGGGTGAGTGGAATCATTTATCATCATTCTGCCTCAGAAGCTGTGGTTAAAAGAGACTCTAAAGCAGGGAATAACTCGCGTTCTTCAAAGCGCACATGGTTGCGTAAGGTTTCGGCAAATTCGATGTTCCATGCTGGATGGTCATATTGGGCGGCTTGGTGCATTTGGCGCAGTTGAGCGTGGTCGTTATCAAACCGTTGGCGCAAATCAGGGCGATTCAGTTTTGTCCATAAAGGGGCAAATTGTTGTTCTTCATGGTTAAAATGCGCTAATAAATCAACATAATGATGAAGAATATCTTCAGCGTGGTTGGCTTCGGGTTGGCGCAAGATGCGAACGCATAAGGCTAAAGTGTGATGATGTTCCTGCGATAAAGGAATGAATTGGGCGTGGCGTTGCATGGGGTGTCCTTATGATTAATGTTTCAACAGACAGAGCGTTTGAGTGTTGCCCTGAATGCGAAGAGCTTATTTTTTCCTCGTTGAGATTGTTTTCCCTAAAGGGAGGGATTGAATCGGCAAGGAAAGTTTGATGAAGTGATGAATACTGGTTTTATAAGATTCATATATTATGAATCTTTAGTGAAGAGTGTGCAATAGATATGTATATTACGCAACATACAGATTATGCGTTTCGTGTTTTGATTTATGCCGCTTTGGCACAAGGTGAATTGGTGAATATTGGTGCTATCGCGCAGGCATTTGATATTTCTAAAAGTCATTTAATGAAGGTGGTAACGGCATTGGTGAAAGGCGGGTTTTTGGAAGGGGTGCGCGGTAAGGGTGGCGGTTTGCGCTTGGCGCGCGCCGCTCAAGATATTGGCATGGGCGAGGTGATGCGTTATATGGAACCCTTAAATTTGGTGGAGTGTATGGGGGAACATAATCAATGTTTGGTGGCATCGTGTTGTCGTTTAAAAGGGATGTTGCAAGGGGCAAATCGCGCTTTTTTAGCGCATTTAGACCAGTTTACGTTGGCAGATGTGTTGCAACCGCAAATGGTTAATATGTTGGGTGTGAATGTGGTGAAGGTAGTGAAGCCGTCCTAATAATGAGCAAAGAAAAAGGGTGTAATCTTGCCTAACCATAGGCAAACTCTATTAAATTCTGTTAAACTTTGTTTTATTTTTATTAATTGAAACTGTATCATGATAAATCCCCCAAAAAAATTGGTGATTGCCAGCCGTGAGAGCCGTTTGGCGATGTGGCAAGCCGAGCATATTCAAAGTCGTTTGCAGGCTTTGTATCCCGATTGTGAAATCAGTATTTTGGGTATGACCACGCGTGGCGACCAAATTTTAGACCGCACTTTGTCAAAAATTGGCGGCAAAGGTTTGTTTATTAAGGAATTGGAACAGGCTTTGCAAGAGGGGCGGGCGGATTTGGCGGTGCATTCGATTAAAGATGTGCCGATGGATTTGCCTGAAGGTTTTGCGTTGGCGGCGATTGGGGAACGGGCGAATCCGTTTGATGCGTTTGTGTCGAATCAATATGCCAGTTTGGCAGAGATGCCTGCGGGGGCGGTGGTGGGAACGTCTAGTTTACGCCGTGAAGCGCAACTGCGGGCGCGGTTTCCGCAATTAAGAATTCAGCCTTTGCGAGGTAATGTGCAAACTCGTTTGGCTAAGCTGGATAAGGGTGATTATGATGCCATTATTTTGGCATGTGCAGGCTTGGAACGCTTGGGCTTGCAAGAGCGAATTCGTGAAACCTTATCGCCGATGGAGAGTTTGCCTGCCGCAGGACAAGGTGCATTGGGCATTGAAATAGCAGCGCATCGTTTGGATTTATTGGAGGTGTTAAATCCTTTGAATCATGCGATAACGAATGCGTGTGTAACGGCAGAACGGGCGTTGGCGCGTGCTTTGGGTGGTAGTTGTCAAGTGCCATTGGCGGCGTATTGTACGGCAGAAGCAGGTATGTTGTCGTTGGCAGGCTTGGTAGGACACCCCGATGGCTCGGTGATTTTGCAAGCAGAGGCGCAAGCACCTTTGGCATACGCCGATGCTTTGGGCAGAGCCGTTGCTAA
>JBHADP010000090.1:0-3304 GCA_041855125.1 Neisseria sp.
GGCATGGAATGGCGGACATTTGATTGCCGTTCCGCCACAGAATACCAGCCGTTGCTGCCCTGCTTGTGAGCATACCGCAAAAGATAACCGCCAAACGCAAGCAAACTTTGAATGTGTGGAATGCAGCTATCAGAACAATGCTGATGTAGTCGGCGCAATCAATGTATTGAAGCGCGGTCAGGAAATCTTGGCAGCGCAATAAAAATTAAATCAGGGCAGGACGTGCCCGCAGCGTCTGTGAAGTGAATCGTGCAGTGAGGCGGTCAGCAGCAGAAACCCACCGAAGCGAGTGAGCAAAACATCGTGTGCCGCAGTAGGAATCCCCTGCATTCATGCAGGGGAGGGCGTCAACTTTGAATGTTGAAACAATTAGTTAAGGGTAGTTTGAGTTGGCTATTTAGGGCAGTCCCCAAAGTTTTCCTAAACGAGAGTTATACCTTGTTTGCTTATTGTTTGTTGTATTGGGGAAATTGGGTGTTGAAGCATTTGCCGTTTGAGATATGATGGTTTTCAGGCTGCCTGAAAAATAGATAAATATCACGGAAAAGTTATATGAAAAAAATTTTTATAACCGCATCATTGCTGTGTTCATTATTGTTTGCCAAAAGTATTTATGCCAATCCATACCAGCCCGGTTCGCAGTCTTGGCATAACTGGAACGGAATGATGCAAGCCGAAATAGACAAACAAAAACGGGAGCGGCAGCAGCAGGGCGGTTATCAAAGCCCGCCTGTTCGCACGGATACGCGTTCGCATTATGATGTGTTTGTTTATCATGAGAATACGGGAGAATGGCTTCGTCAGGAGCGCGTATTAAAAACAACGGGGGATGCTGTTTACCGTGCGGCAAAAAGCGAATTTAAAAGAAAATATGGTAAAGATGCTACCAATGGATTTGTTTGGCTTTCCAATGAGTTGCCATTTGTTGGGATGCTGAAAGATAAAAGCGGAAAATGGTTTGCCTACCAAACAACCAAGTCAAAAGAGAGAGAAAATTTTATAGCTTATTGCCAAACGCAAAATCTTGATTGCAGATACCCGCTTGACGGCTATCAAAAATTAAGCGGATATGGAAACAAAAACTTTAAATTATTCGTTACAAACAATCAAACAGGCGCATATGCGCTTTATTATGTACCGAATGTCATCAATAGCGATGCCGCTGTCAAAATGGCAGAACAAAGAATGATAAAAGAAGGGAAAAATCCGAAACAGTTTGTAGTCAGTGAAATTTGGGAAGGCAATGATAATTTGCACATATTTTTTGCAAAAACAAAATATGGCGAATGGATAAAGAGAAGCGAATGGAGTTCGGGGGAATCGTTTGAGCAGTTTAGAAACCATTATGATGATTTATTTAAAAAGAATTCTTCTGGATACTACGAGTATATTGATGGGTTTTATTTAAAAGATTGTTGTCGTGTGGATAGCAACGGGAAATTAATAGAAAACAAGGTAAGACCTTGATAAAAATAAGGATGGTGTTGGCATAAATTTTATGCAGAAACTTCGTTTTCTCATAGGGTTATCTTAACCTAAATAGAGTTTTTTAGTCGTTATCTAGGACAGCCCCTTAAAAAATCAGCCGATGTGAAGTTTACCCACATCGGCTTTTGTCATAATGGAACACAGGTTAAACGATAAGCCGGGTTCTGTCGTGGACAGTCATTCATCTAGACCTATCGTTGCCAATAGGTTCAAGCAACCTACCCAAACGCTCGGCGAGCAGCGTCTATGCGTTTTGTTTGGTCTTGCTACGGATGGGGTTTAGCCTGCTGCGCTTTGTTACCAAAGGCACGGTGCGCTCTTACCACACCTTTTCACCCTTACCTGTGCCTATCTTGCGATAAGCCATCGGCGGTTCTGCTCTCTGTTCCACTTTCCGTCATGTTGCCATGCCCAGCCGTTAGCTGGCATCCTGCTCTGTGTAGCCCGGACTTTCCTCCCCGTATTTCTACGCGGCGACTGTCTGTTTGACCTGTGTAATTTAGTAGTATAACACAGTTATTGCCCTGTTCCGCGTGCCGCTTGCCACGCTGCGTTGAGGCGTTCGCCTGCTTGCTGTAATAAGGCATCATGATTTTGTTTTTGCTGTTGGGCTTCGTTGAATAAAGCAGTTAGTTTTTCAAAATCGGCATCAGCAGACATTTTGCGTTGCTGGGCTTCGGCTAATTGGCTTTGCAAGGCTTGCATTTTGCTATGGCTGGTGTTTTGGTTGGTGAGTGCTTGGCGAAAGGCTTGTTGTGCGCTCAACAATTCGTCTTGTGGCGAAGCGATGGCAAATGTACTGCTTAATAAGACTGTGAGTATGAAATAAGTTTTCATGAGAAACCCCTTAATGGTTGGAATACCGCCGTTTATGGCAGTGATGTTGAAACATTGGTTTTCCTGTTTTCGTTTAACCCCGTAAGAAACAACATACAACACGAACATAGTAATGCTGTATGTTGAAATCTTAGCTGATTTTATTTTTTATTGCACACAAATTGGTATTGTTTATCGGTAAGAGTGTTGTTAGAAATCGGCATGGGGCGCAGATTAACGGAAGTATAGGTTTGTTGCATCACGCTGCCGCCATCATCGTTTAATAAATTTAGGCTGACCAAGCGATAGGTTTTGTTGCTGCAATGGATTTCCCATTCGCCCACTGCGGTTTTATAACGTGGGGTGTTGACATAGCGTTCTTCTTCGGGCTTAACCACCACTTTGCGGTCGCGGAAGGTAACGAATTGTCCATTGCGTTTGATGCTGTCTTTATCCAGATATGCGCGGATATTGCCGTTATTGGTGTCGCCGATATGCTCCCAACTGCCTGCTACATGAGGCCCACCTGTGCTGGAACAGGCAGCCAATAAGCTCAAGAATAGAAGGGTGCTGCTCAAACGCAGTCCTGTGTGTTTGTTCATCTGAATTTCCTTGCTGGTTGAAACTTCTCTTTGGGGAGGAAGGTTAAATGGGGGAAAAGGGGATGGTTTTTCCATGAGGGCAAAATAGGGCTGTTCTTTTGTATGACATAGAAAAACATTAAAATACAAGGCTATCATTATAACGGAAATCTTGACATGACCAAGCCACAAGCATTAGCGATTCTGCAAGAAGTATTTGGCTATCCTGAATTTCGGGGCAAGCAAGCAGAAATTGTTGCGACTTTAGCCGCAGGCAAAAGTTTGCTGGTGTTGATGCCTACGGGCGGTGGCAAATCGTTGTGTTATCAAATTCCTGCCTTGATGCGTGAAGGGGTGGCGATTGTGGTGTCGCCTTTGATTGCGTTGATGAACGACCAAGTGGCAAATTTGCAAGCCAC
>JBHADP010000091.1:0-18464 GCA_041855125.1 Neisseria sp.
GGCAGTGGCATAACGAGGATTGCGTATGCCTGCGGATACGCCTTCGATTTGAGGGGGAACGCCAACACGCACGGGTAAATTGAAGATTTCTTCTGCCAAATCCACAATCCCTGCCAATAAAGACACGCCTCCTGTTAATACGATGCCCGATACCAATACATCTTCAGGGAAACCTGAACGGCGTAAATCGTTTAAGGTCAGCTCTAGGATTTCTTCTACACGCGGTCCAATCACGCTGGCTAACACGCGGCGTGAAATTTGACGCGGCTGACGGTCGCCTACCCCCGGCACTTCCACCATTTCATCTAAGCCTTCCATGTGAATATGTGCTGCACCATAATGGGTTTTAATGTATTCAGCCGCCAATAAAGGGGTACGCAAGGCTTGGGCTAAATCGCTGGAAATCAAATCGCCTGCCACAGGAATCACGGCAGTATGGCGAATGGCGCCGTTAAGATATACTGCAATATCGGTTGTTCCCCCACCAATGTCAATCACACACACGCCCAGTTCTTTTTCATCTTCGGTTAAGATGGCTTGTGCGCTCATTAGGGGTTGTAAGAAGATGTCATCCATTTCTAATTGGCATTGCTCAATACATTTATGGATGTTTTGCACCGCATTGCTCGCACCCGTAACGATATGCACACGGGTATCCAAACGCACACCGCTCATGCCTATGGGTTCTTTGACCCCTGGTTGGTTGTCGATGATGTATTCTTGTACAACGGTGTGCAGGATTTTATGGTCGGCAGGGATATTAACAGCTTTGGCGGTTTCAATCGCACGGTCGATATCGGATTGGGTTACTTCGCCATCTTTGATTTTAACCACGCCTTGTGAATTTAAGCTGCGAATATGATTGCCCGCAATGCCTGTGGTTACGCTGTGTACTTGGTAATCTGCCATCACTTCTGCTTCGCGGATGGCTTTTTTGATGGTTTGGGTGGTGGCATCGATGTTATTGACCATGCCTGATTTTAAGCCATGTGAGGTTTCTTGCCCAAAACCAATGATGTGAATTTGGTTGTCGGGTTGGACTTCACCAATAATTGCCACGACTTTTGATGTGCCGATGTCTAATGCAGTGATATATTGTTTACCTTTAGCCATGATGTTGAACTCGTTATTTTATCTGTTTATTCTGTAATCTGATTGTGGGCAGGCACATCGCTTGCTGCCGTTTGTTGGGGTGTGGTGGCTGCTTGACGCGCTTGGGTGGCAAAACCATCTTTATAGCGCATATCCACATAACCGATTGTGTTTGCCTGTTTGGCTAATAATTCTGACCAAATATTCACAAAACGGGTTAAGCGTTCATTGATGTTTTCCCGCCCTAAATGAATGGTGATGCCATTGCTTAATACGATAGACCACGCTGAACGTGAAGTGTGAATGAGTTTGGCGATTTTCAGATTTTGTTTGCTTAATTCGGCTTGAAACAGGGCAAATTGGTCAACCATGTTTTTTTCTGTGCCATTTGGCCCTTCAAAAATGGGCAAATCTAAATTGCTTTCCACCACAAACACCCTGCCCTCGCTATCAACTAATTTATCATTGCCCCAATAAGCAATGGGTTTGCGCTCGGTGAGCTGAATTTCGATGGTGTCGGGCAAACGGCGGCGCACTTGAGCATCGGCAATCCATGGCACTGTTGCAAAAGCAGCTTGTGCTTCGTTTAAATCCACTTGTAAGATGTTGCCACGCATATGCTGTTGGGCAATATCTTGCAAGAGATTGCTGTCAGCATAATGAAGTTCTCCATCAATTTTCACTTGCTGAATCGGCAACGACGATGGGGAATGATATAACCACATCATTCCCCCTCCCACCAAGGTTAAGAAAATGATGACGTAAAACCATCCCCGAATACGGCGTAAAGTATTATTAGGCTTTTTATCCGGCATGAGCTGTTTTTAAAACCTCAATACATAAATCAGCAAACTCCAAACCCGATTGTTTTGCCGCTTTAGGCACTAAGCTGTGCGCGGTCATACCCGGTAAGGTATTGGCTTCTAATAAATACAGTTTACCTGTTTCACTTTTCAGAAAATCAATCCGTCCCCAACCTGTGCCACCCATGGCTTCAAAAGCACGCACCGCCAATTCGCCCATCAGTTGTTCATCTTCGGCAGATAAATCAGAAGGGCAAAGATATTGGGTGTCGTTGCGCTGGTATTTGGCTTCTACGTTGTAAAACTCGGTGGCAGGCACAATGCGAATACTGGGCAAGGCTTTGCCATTTAATACCGCACAAGTGTATTCCCCTCCCCCAATAAAGGCTTCTGCAATGATTTCGCCTTGATATTGTTTGAGTTCGGCATACACAGCAGGCAGTTGCCCTGCTTCTTTCACTTTTACCACGCCCACGCTGCTGCCTTCTGCCGCAGGTTTCACAAACATGGGTAAACCCAGTTGAGCTTCTACGGCTGCAAAATCGGTATCGTCATGCAGCACAGCATAATCAGGCACAGGCAAGCCCAAGCCTTTCCACAACAGTTTGCAACGGTATTTGTCCATACCAATCGCAGACGCCATCACGCCACAACCTGTGTATGGAATCCCCAATGCGGTGAGTGCGCCTTGTATGGTGCCATCTTCGCCATACGCACCATGTAGAATATTAAATGCACAATCAAAGCCTTGTGTTTTTAATTCGCTTAACGGCATTTCTTTGGGGTCAAACGCGTGTGCATCAATGCCACGCTCTAATAATGCTGCCAACACCGCGCGTCCGCTGTTTAACGATACTTCGCGCTCACTTGAAAAACCGCCCATCAATACGGCTACTTTACCGAAATTTTGCATATTATCCTTCTGTATACTTTCTCAATGATGGGGAGTGTCCCCTGCCACAAGTGTCTATTGTACATTTTATTAGCAACAGTTGTCGGCAGGATTTACCCATCTCTACATTTACACCGTTTGACTGTTGTCGATTAAGGCTTGGGGAACTTTATTGATGCTGCCTGCGCCCATGTTTAACACCACATCGCCATCTTGTAATACGTTTAACAAGGTGGCAGGTAAATCGTTTACCTGTTCGCAATAAATCGGTTCTAATTTGCCCAACACGCGAATGGCGCGCGCTAAAGCGCGTGAGTCGGCTGCCACAATCGGTTCTTCACCTGCGGCATACACTTCGGTTAAAACCAAATGGTCAACGGTATTTAATACGGCAACAAAGTCTTCAAATAAATCGCGTGTGCGGCTATAACGATGGGGTTGGAACACCAACACCAAACGGCGATTGGGATATGCACCTCGTGCAGCAGCTAATGTTGCTGCCATTTCCACAGGGTGATGACCATAATCATCAATAATTAAGGCATGACCACCTTTGGGCAAGGCAATGTCGCCATAGCTTTGGAAACGTCGTCCCACGCCTGCAAAACCCAACAAACCTTGTTGAATCGCAGCCACATCAGCACCACATTCTAATGCCACACCAATCGCAGCTAAGGCGTTTAACACATTATGTCGCCCTGGCATATTTAATACGACTTCAAATGGCGGTATCGTTTGGTTTTTCTGTTTGATATGCACCGTAAAGCGCATTTGAGCGCCTTCGTTTTGAATCTGGGTGGCGTAAATATCGGCGCTTTCGTCTAAACCATAAGTAGCATAAGGTTTGCTCACTTGGGGCAAAATGGCGCGTACATGTTCGCTGTCGATACACAAAAAGGCTTTGCCATAAAACGGCATACGGTGGATAAAATCAATAAAGGCTTGATGGAGTTTATCAATGCTATGACCATAGGTTTCCATGTGGTCAACATCAATATTGGTTACCACCGACATAATGGGGGTTAAATGCAAAAAGGACGCATCGGATTCATCGGCTTCTGCCACAATGTAATCCCCTCGTCCCAAACGGGCATTGGTACCTGCGGCAGTGAGTTTGCCACCAATCACAAAGGTGGGGTCTAAATCGGCAGCAGCGAGTATGGAAGCGGTAAGGCTGGTGGTGGTGGTTTTGCCGTGCGTGCCTGCAATCGCAATGCCATCACGAAAACGCATCAGTTCTGCCAACATTAAAGCGCGTGGAATCACAGGAATTTGTTGCTCATGCGCGGCAACCACTTCGGGGTTGTCTTTTTTTACTGCTGTAGATGTAACCACCACATCAGCGCCTGCAATGTGTTCTGCTTGATGCCCTGAATAAACGTGTATACCCAAATCGGTTAAATGGCGGGTAACGGCACTTTGTGCTTGGTCAGAACCCGATACGGTAAAACCTAAGTTATACAACACTTCGGCAATCCCACACATTCCCGAACCACCAATGCCAACGAAATGGATATGGTTTACTCTATTTTTCATCAAGATTTCCTTTTCGATTGTAACCCCGCCTTTTATGGCGGCAAAATGGGCTGAATTGATAAGCCTCCCAACCCATGCGCTCTGCTTATTATATACGCAGTTTGCGGTATTAAAACACGACAGGGTGTTCACTCAGTCAATTCAAACGGGGAATGATTGTAAACATTTACAGCCGTTTACGCCATAGTAATAAACGGCTGAATGGGCATTTATATTGATGTGGTTTGAATGGCGATTTCTGCCACGCGGTCGGCACTATCGGGCATGGCGAGGGTGCGCGCTTGAGTTGCCCATGCCAAACAGCGTTCGCGGTCTAAACTGGCTAAGATTTCAGCCAATTTTTCTGCGGTTAATTGCGACTGGGGCAACAATAAACCTGCATCGGCTTGCACCATAAAACGCGCATTAGCGGTTTGATGGTCATCAACGGCATGGGGATAAGGCACCAACAATGCGCCCAAACCTGCTGCTGTTAATTCCGCAATGGTTAATGCCCCTGCCCGACAAATCACCAAATCAGCATCACGATATGCCGAAACCATGTCATCAATAAATTCGGTGCATTCTGCTTCCACACCTTGTTGTTGATACTGCGCTTGCAAGGCTTGGAGCTTGTCGCGCCCTGCTTGATGGCGCACTTGTGGACGTTGCGAAGCGGGCAACAATGCCAAGGCAGCAGGCACCAATTCATTTAATACCTGTGCGCCCAAACTTCCCCCCACCACCAATACTTTTAACGCCCCTGTGCGCTCGGCAAAACGTTGTTCAGGCACAGGCAACTGGGCAATTTCCGCTCGCACAGGATTACCCACCAAGCCATTAGGCACATCAAAGGCTTTTGGAAACGCATACAACACCCGCGTTGCCCATTTTGACAGCTTTTTATTGGATAAACCTGCCACCGCGTTTTGCTCATGAATCACAATGGGAATACCCAAGGCTTTAGCTGCCAATCCCCCAGGGAAGGTAACAAAGCCCCCAAAGCCAATGACACACGACACACGATGTTTTTTAATGATTTGCTTGGCAGCATTCACCGTTTTAAACAGGGTGAAAGGCAACATCAGTTTGCGCATCAAGCCATTGCCGCGCACACCTTTAATGGCTAAGGTTTCCAACAAAATATCATATTGCGGCACAATGCGCGTTTCCATGGAATCTTCGCTGCCTAACCAAATCACATGTTGCCCACGCGCTTGCAAAGCACGAGCCACTGCCAAAGCAGGGAAAATATGCCCACCTGTGCCGCCTGCCATTACCATAAATGTTTTGCCGCTCATGATACTATCCTTTATCGTTTTCTCTGAACTTCCACGTCCACATCAAAACCGCGCATCTTCAGGCGATTTTCATAATCCACACGCAACAATAATGCCATACACACCAGCATCACAATCACCGATGACCCCCCATACGACATCAAAGGCAAAGTTAAACCTTTGGTGGGCAACAAACCAATATTCACACCTATGTTAAAAAAGCTCTGCACACCCAACCATATCGCAACGCCTTGTGCCACAAACGAGCCAAAAAACAATTCCAAATCACGCGCTTGTTTACCAATGGTAAAGGCTCGCCACACCAACCAAGCATAGCAAATAATCAACAGCAATACACCCACAAAGCCAAATTCTTCCCCAATAATAGCAAGGATAAAGTCGGTATGTGCTTCGGGCAAGAAACCGCGTTTTTCCACACTCGCGCCCAAACCCACACCCAACCATTCACCACGCGCAAAGGCAATCAGCGCATTGGTTAATTGATAACCCTTGCCATAGGGGTCTTCCCATGGGTTCATAAATGCCACCACCCGCCTCATACGATAAGGCTCAATAGCGATTAATAATGCTGCGCCCCCTATGGCAGCACCTACCATGGTCATAAACCACTTCCATGGTAAGCCTGCTAAAAATAACAAGCCCAAAAAGATACAAGCCGACACCACAAACGAGCCAAAATCAGGCTCTAGGATAATTAACCACAAACCTACTCCCACCAATACACCTGGAGCAATCATGCGTCCTAACTTGTTTAACACTTCTGCACGGCGCGTAAAAAAGCTGGATAAATATAAAATAATGGCAAGTTTATAAATTTCGGTGGGCTGAAGATTAAACGCGCCTAAGTGTATCCAACGTTTGGCACCATTGATTTCACGCCCCACCACCAACACCAACACCAAACTCACAAAGCTCAAGAACAGTATCAACGGTGTGAGGCGTTGCCATTTTGCCATAGGAATAAGCGATGCACTCACTGCACACACCGTGCCTATACCCACAAAAATCAACTGTCGCACCACATAGTGAAACGCATTGCCCCCATCATTAGCGGCATACACTATCGAGGCGGAATAAATCATTAAGATGCTGAAAGCCGTCATCAATCCCACCATCCACAACAAGGATTGGTCGTATTTATGACCGTCTTTCAATACCTTTCTGTCAAGTAAGCTGGATTCCGTAATCATGTTTCATATTCTCTATTATCAGATTAAAGGGTGTGGAAAGTGTCGATAAATACTTGGGCGCGGTGGGCATAGCCACGGAACATATCCAAGCTGGCACAAGCAGGGCTAAGTAATACCCTGTCGCCCGTTTGTGCCAGTTGATACGCACGAGCAGTGGCTTGTTCTAATGTGGTGCAATGCTCCACAGGTACCACGCCTTGTAAGTCTTGTTCAATCTGCGCCGCATCCACCCCGATTAATACCACGGCACGCACTTTTCCACGCAAGGCTTCACGCAAGGGCGCAAAATCTTGTCCTTTACCCTGTCCGCCTGCAATCAACACAATAGGAGCAGGCAAACCTGCTAATGCAGCACACGTTGCCCCCACATTGGTGCCTTTACTGTCGTCAATAAAGGTAATGCCGTTTTTCTCGCCAATTTTTTCCACACGATGTGGCAAGCCTTGAAAGGTTTGCACATGTTGCAAAAGCGTTTCACGCGCCAAACCGATAGACTCACACAATGCCAATGCCGCCAATACATTCGCTGCATTGTGCAAGCCCTGTAATGGAATGGCACTTAAAGGCAATAAAACGTGTTCGCCTGCTTTTAATTCGCCTGTGGTTAAGTCTGCCCAATAATCACTGGCTTGATTCAACGAAAACCATTGAATGGCACGCCCTTGTCGTTTCATGGCGCGACACATCACATCATCAGCATTCAATACTTGCACGCCCTTGCCTTGAAAAATCTTGGTTTTGGCATAGGCATAGTCTAATAAATCGTGGTAACGCTCTAAATGGTCTTCTGAAATGTTTAAGACTGCTGCTGCATGAGCCTGAAGGCTGTCGGTGGTTTCTAATTGGAAACTGGATAATTCCAACACCCACACATCTGCCGATTTGCCACCGCGCTGCATATAGGCTTCTAAAACAGGCGTGCCAATATTGCCGGCAATAATGGTATCCAAACCACTTTGTTGGCATAAATGACCCACCAAGCTGGTTACAGTCGTTTTACCGTTGCTGCCTGTGATGGCGATGATTTTGTCGTGCTTACCGCGCAGCTCAAGGGCTAAAATTTCAATGTCGCCCAACACCCGTCCGCCGCCTTGTTGAAACTGCTCAATCGCCGCTTGGCGCACACTCACACCGGGGCTTAACGCCAACACATCAAAACCATGCGCCAAAGCCGTGGATAAATCGCCTGTGTAGCAATGCAAACCATTGAAACGCTGTTTTAACTCGGTTTCACGTTCGGGCTTTAACACCGCATCATAAGCAGCCACTTGTGCGCCTTGTTGGCGTAAAAACGCAATCATCGACACCCCAGTGCCGCCCAAGCCCACCACCAAAACTTTTTTATTTTGCCAATCCATTGTTCTATCCTATTTCGTTATCATCATGAAGGTTAAAACCATAGGCATGGCTGCCCCCAATAAATACACCAACAACCACATACCCAAGCTATCCGATAAGCGGCGCAGCCATGCAAAATAAGCCCAAGCATATCCAAACAATGCCATACCGCCCACCACAATCCCCACACCGTTCAAACTGCCCAATGCAAACAACAAATTCACAGCTGCATACCCAAAAGCCCAATGCCATGCGCGTGAATTGCCTGCCCACATCACATCTTGCAGTTTACCCAACAGCAATAACATCAATACACTCAACATTATTCTGCCTCCGCGATGAAAGTGATAGCAAGATTAACGAATTTTTAAGGTACTCAAGCCAATCAACACCAACACAATGGTAATAATCCAAAAGCGCACCACCACTTGCGTTTCTTTCCAACCTTTTTGCTCATAATGGTGATGAATAGGCGCCATCAAGAAAATCCGCTTTTTGCGTGTTTTATACGAGCCCACTTGCAGCATCACCGACACCGCTTCCACTACAAACAAGCCACCCATAATAAACAACACAATCTCTTGGCGCACAATAACCGCTACCGTACCCAATGCCGCACCCAATGCCAACGCGCCCACATCGCCCATAAACACCTGAGCAGGATAAGCGTTAAACCACAAAAAGCCCAAACACGCGCCACACATCGCCGTACAAAAAATCACCACTTCATTCGCACCCGCCACATAAGGCAGTTGCAAATACGAAGCAAACTGAGCATGACCTGTGGCATACGCAAAAATCGCCAAACCTGCTGCCACCAACACCACAGGAAACGCTGCCAATCCATCTAAACCATCGGTTAAATTCACTGCATTTGATGTGCCCACAATCACACAATAAGTTAATGCCACAAACCCAATACCGCCTAAAGGATAAGCCACCTGCTTAAAAAACGGCACAATAAATGCCGTACTGGCAGGTAATTGTGCCGAATAAAACAATACCACGCCTGCCATCAACGCAACCGCCGACTGCCACACCATTTTAAAACGTGCCGACACCCCATTAGGGTCTTTATAAACCACCTTACGCCAGTCATCATAAAAACCCAATGCCCCCGTTGCCAACAACACCGCCAACAACACCCAAATATAAGGATTACTCAAATTTCCCCATAATAAAGTCGATACCGTAATAGCAGTTAAAATCAACGAACCGCCCATGGTGGGGGTGCCATTTTTAATCAAATGCGTTTGTGGACCATCGGTGCGAACCGCCTGCCCCACTTTTAATTCCGTCAGCTTACGAATTGTCCACGGTCCCATCAGCAACGAAAAAACCAATGCCGTCAATGCTGCCATCACGGCTCGAAACGTGGTGTATTGAAAAACATTCAGCGCCGAAAACCAATCACTGAAATGGGCTAACCATAAAAACATAATGCTTCCTTCTTTATGACAAGACTGCGCGGAGCGGTTGCCTATCGCGCAGAGGTGTTATTCTTAAACAGATGATGATGCCGTGAGCGCTTCTACCACTTGTTCCATTTTCATAAAACGCGAACCTTTCACCAACACATTCGCTTGAGGCGGTAATTCATGACACAACACTTGAATTAACGGGTCTTTATCTGCAAACCACAAACCCTGCTCACCAAATGCTTCGGCGGCAGAGGCACTAAAATCGCCCACAAAATAAGCCTGTTCAATGCCTTTTTCACGCGCATAACTGCCCACTTCAGCGTGCATGGCAGGCGATTCATCTTCGCCCAGTTCGCCAATATCGCCCATCACAAAAATACGCGGCGCAGGCAGTTGTGCCAACACATCTAATGCCGCTTTCATGCTATCGGGATTGGCATTATAAGTATCATCTAAAATCGTTGCACCTTGCAGACCGGTTTTAATTTGCAAACGCCCTTTAATATTGGCGAAACCTGCCAAGCCTGCCGCCACTTCTGATAAGCTCAAACCTGCACGCTGTGCCAAAGCCGCAGCAGCAACCGCATTATGCACATTGTGTTTCCCTGCCACAGGTAATTGCACCGTGGCGCGTTGTTCACCCCACACCAAATCAAATTCACATGATAAAGGATGCAATACCACATTTTCTGCATGAATCTCGCCTTGTTGAATCCCAAAGCTGTGTTGATTCATACCTTGAGTGGCGGCTTGAAACACGGCGATTTGAGCGTCTTCCGCAGGAATCCATGCCCAACCTGTCTCGTTCAAACCTTGATAAATTTCACTTTTGGCTTGAGCAATATCACTCACACCATTAAAACCACAACCCACATGAGCGCGCAACGCATTATTCACCAATGCCACATCAGGCTCGGCAATACGGGTTAATACCGCCAATTCCCCAAAATGATTCATGCCCATTTCAATCACGGCATAACGATGTTGCGCGGTTAATTGCAATAAAGTGAGAGGCAAGCCAATGTGGTTATTAAAATTGCCTGCCGTTGCCAACACAGCTTCTGCACCAAAACGATGGCGCAACACCGTTGCCAACATTTCCTTCACCGTGGTTTTACCCGAAGAACCTGTTACACCAAACACCAATGGATTGATGTGTTTACGCCAAGCATGTGCCAAATCCTGCAAGGCTTGCAAGGTATCGGCAACCGCCAATGTCCCTGCCAAGCCCACACAATCCGCCCGCGATACCACCGCCGCCAATGCACCTTTTGCCAACACATCAGGCACAAAATCATGCGCATCAAAACGCTCGCCAGCCAATGCCACAAACACATCGCCTGATTGAATATCACGACTATCGGTAACAATACGTTGCACCGTGTGATTCACTTGCGGCAAGGGCAAATGCAGTGCTTGACAAATAAAATGTAAATCTAGGGTTTGCATAATGAATAAACTTACGAACCGCAGTATTCAAACTGCTTAAATTGTAGAAAAGAGTGGCATCATACCGCTTGTATAGATGATGTGCATCAATAACTGCCTAATTTGCCATAACGCTGGTAATCCGATAAGCGAAACACAATGGTTTGCTTGCCATCATAATAGGGATAAAACAATTCATATTGTCCATTCTCCGCCACAAAACGCTGTTCTGCTAAAGTGTTAGCATTGGCATTAACCGCAAACACCCGTTGCAAATATTCACGCTCTTGTGCATTAGCGGCAAAAACATAATCCGTTTTTTTCACTTGCGAGATGGCTTTCTCTCCCTGTGGTTCTTGATACACCAACACATCAGCAGTTGATTGTTCAGGCAATAATTGCGCATGATGGCTGATGCTGTCTTTACCGGAAAAACTTAAATACACAGGTATGCCTTCAATTTGGTCTGCCACAATCACACTGATGTGGTCAAACTGGGGGTCTTGTTTTCCTAAAACATTCAGATACTGGCTGGTGCGCTGTAAATAAGCCAAGCTAAATTGATAATCTGCCAAAGCCACTTTTTTTTGTGGGTATTCATTCATGAATTGCTGAGCTGCCTGAATTAAGATTTGCTGCTTTTTTTGGCGGGTTAAATAGTCGCCACCCCACAATATCGCTGCCAATAAAGGAAACATGGCAATGGCTGCCAGCCCCCATTTACGATAACTGCGTGATGGCGGCATTTCTTGTCCGCGCTCAGCAATGCGCGTGAGATTAAACATAATATTGAGCATTAATACCGCCGCCATTAATACAATAATGCCCAAAACGCTCAAACTAAATGTTTCACTAATGTGTTCACGAAACACTTTCAAGCCAAAAACTTGAATCAGAATAAACGCAAATACCCAATACGCCAGCAATAGAATTGCCACCACACCTACCATATTACAGGCTTTGACCAAATTTTTGGCATTCATTATTAAACTACTCCGCGTTTTGCTAATGCCGTTTGCGCCACTTCAAAATCTGAAAAATGCTGTTTAATGCCTTGAATGTCCTGATACGTTTCATGCCCTTTGCCTGCAATCAACACAATATCCTGCACGGCAGCTTGTTGCACCGCATATTCAATCGCCACACGGCGGTCAGTATGCACATATTCAGGCTGGGGAACAGCAGGCAAAATATCATCAATAATCGCTTGTGGCTCTTCCAAACGCGGATTGTCGCTGGTTACCACCACTTTATCCGCACCGTGTACGGCTGCCGCACCCATCAAAGGACGTTTACCCTTATCACGATTGCCGCCACAACCAAACACACACCATAATTGCGCACCTGTTGGCTTAATTTCTTGTAAAGTGGCTAAGGCTTTTTCTAAGGCATCGGGCGTATGAGCATAGTCCACCACCACCAAAGGCTGCCCTGTTGCCATCATACAATCCATACGTCCTGTGGCTGGGCGAATATGCGCCCACACCGCCAACACCCGCTCAAACGCATATCCATTAGCGCACAACAAACCCACACAAGCCGCTAAGTTTTGCGCATTAAAACGCCCTAATAAACGGCTGTGCACCACGCCCTTGCCCCAAGGTGTGTTTAAACTCACCGTCATGCCTTGTGATGAGGCTTCAAACGCAGTAATGCGAATATCGGCAGTTGGATGAAAACCATAACCATATACCGCCAAATCAGGGCGTTCTGTGCGTAAACGCTGAATCAGTTGCGCCCCAAATTCATCATCCACATTAATAATCGCATGCTGCAAACCATGCCAATAAAATAAACGCGCTTTGATGTTGCCGTATTCCGCCATACTGCCGTGGTAATCCAAATGGTCGCGCGTTAAATTGGTGAAAATGGCCGAAGTAAATGGCACACCATTGACCCGAAATTGGTCTAAACCATGGCTGGATACCTCCATTGCCACCGCTTGTGCACCTTGCTGCTGAAATTGATGCAACAAAGTTTGCACCGATACAGGGTCGGGCGTGGTGTGGGTGCTGGGCTGCAATTTGCCCCAAAAACCATTGCCCACCGTGCCAATAATGGCACAAGGCTCATCTAATAAATCAGCCGCTTGCGCCAACCATTGCGTAATCGAAGTTTTACCATTTGTACCTGTTACGCCCCACAACTTCATCTGCGATGCAGTTTGCCCATACACTTCCGCGGCTACAATACCTGCACGGTGTTTTAAATCACGAATGCCCTGATTGGGTACTTGCCATTCATCTTGCCACACAAATTCGCCATCATCGTCCCAAAACACAAATGCTGCGCCCTTGGCAATCGCGGCAGGAATAAAACCACGCCCATCAACATATTCACCTTGGCAAGCAATAAACACATCACCTGCTTGCACATTTCTACTGTCTGAATGCAACAAACGCCCTGCTGCATTTTCACACAGCAGGGACGGTAAGCTCATTTCAGCTAAAGGACATAACTCGCTGAACATTCTATCCATTCTCTATGGTTTATTTTGTGCAGTTTGCACTGCGGGAGGAATTTCTTTCAAAGGCTTCGTATTAGGAATCCCCAACACATTTAAGCTGCCTGCCATCACACCCTTAAACACAGGGCCAGCAACCACGCCACCGTAATAACCATTTACCGTGGGTTCATCAATATTCACCGCCACAATCACACGCGGCTTTTCCGCAGGCGCAAAACCAATAAACGTTGCCATGTGTTTATTATCTGCATAATAGCTTCGTATCACTTTTTGGCGTTCTATGCCTGTTTTCGCCAAATATTCTTGATCCACCCCCAACACACGCACCAATTTTCGTGCCGTACCGGTTTTGGCGGCAACATCAAAACCATCCACTGCCCCTGCCGTACCGGTTCCCCCTGTTTCGGTTACGCTCACCATAATTTTACGCATATTTTTAGCAGTTTCAGGCTTAAGAATAGGCTCACCCTCAGGTGCTTTTTCTTGTTTTTCAAACGAAACAGGCATCAGCTTACCATCAGTCGTCAATACCGTATAAGCGCGAGCTAATTGCAATAAACTTAATTGCAAACCATAACCAAACGACATCGTGGCTTGCTCAATCGGTTTCCATTTTTGCCATGGGCGCAACAAACCTGCCGTTTCACCAGGGAAACCTGTATGCATACGCTGACCAATGCCCAAACTCTTATAAAATTGATACATCTCTTCTGCACTGTATCGGCTTGAAATGCGACTGGTTCCCACATTAGACGATTTTTGCATGATACCGCGCACACTCAAGCTGCCATAATTATGCGTATCGCGTACCGTTGCAGGTCCAATCTTATAAGGATTGGTGTTAAACGTAGAATGAATACTGATTTTGCCATCATCCAAGCCTTTTGCCACAGGAAACGGCTTCATGGCAGACCCGGGTTCAATCATATCCGTGATAGCACGATTACGGCGATAAATAGATTCCGTTTTACCGGGTTCATTGGGGTCATAAGAAGGGCTGTTTGCCAATGCCAAAACTTCGCCTGTTTGTGCATCCAACACCACCACACTGCCTGCTTTCGCTTGATGATGCTCCATTGCCTTACGCAACTCATCTACCGCCACATTTTGAATACGCTGGTCAAGTGCTAAGGTTACATTGCGACCATTTTGTGGCATACGATTATTGGGCGAATCCAACTTATCAACAATATTGCCCCGATTATCGCGCACCACCGTTTTAATACCATTTTGCCCTTGCAACTGCTTATCCAACGACAATTCCAAACCTTCTTGACCCTTGCCGTCAATATTCACAAAGCCCAACACATGAGAAAACAAATCGCCCATAGGATAATGGCGTTTACTTTCCTGCTGAAAAGCCAAACCCTTAATATCCAAAGCTTTCACCTGTTCTACCACTTCCTCAGGCAAACGTCTTTGCAAGTAAACAAAACCTTTATTTTTTTGCCCCAAACGCGCTTGCAACGTATCCACAGGCACATTAATCAACTGCGATAATGCCTGCAATTTTTCCACCGTTGGCTGCACATCCATATCCGATGGCACGGCATATAAGGATTCCGTTGGCGCACTCAATGCCAATAACGCCCCATTACGGTCAGTAATCATTCCGCGTGAAGCAGGCAAACTCACCGTGCGAACAAAACGCTTTGCACCCTCTTTCATCAAAAAATCATGGTCAACGGTGTGTATGTAAACCGCTCGCCCAATCAAAATACTGAATGCCGCAGTAAATCCCCCTAGCACCATCAAAAGCCGCATATTGCTGGTAACAGGCTTTATTGTTTTTGACTGCTGTGGCACCATCACAGGTTTTTTTCCTGGTCTTGTTAACATAATGTTTAGCTTTGTAATAATTAATATAATCTATCTGAGCGTTTTCAATCCTCATCAACACGCTGTTTTATAATAAAAATTCATCACAACAGCCATTAATGATTCTTGCAAATCCAACAACACTTCAATGCTTAATCAGCTTAATATCACTGATGTTAGGCGCACGCAAAAGCTGGCTCTCGGCTACATTTTTAACCAGTTGCAAATTGGCTGCTTGCGCTTGAGCCAATCTCATGCGCTCATATTCCTGATCCAACATAACCCGTTGCTTATCCGCTTTATCCAATTCAATATGATATTGGCTAGATTGATTCTGCACCGTTATCACGGCAAACCCCGACCCCAATGCCAATACCAACAAAATCACATTGATATAATTCATGGCTCAACCGCCTCCCCTTAAACTACTCTACAATCAGCTCAACGCACCCGCTGTGCGTTCTGCCACACGCAACACGGCTGAACGTGCGCGTGGATTGGCTGCCACTTCTGTTGCCGATGCTTTTTGAGCTTTCCCAATCAAACGCAAAGGCGGTTGTGGTAAATCCACTTCCCGTATGGCTGCCCATTTGGGCAAAGGCGCATGCGTAGCGTGTTGCTTCATAAATTGCTTCACAATGCGGTCTTCCAAAGAATGAAACGCAATGACCGCCAAGCGTCCCCCTTCATTCAATCGACTCACCACTTGTGGTAAAACTTCCGTTACTTCTTCAAGCTCACGGTTGATGAAAATCCGAATGGCTTGGAACGTCCGAGTCGCGGGGTCTTGTCCACGCTCACGAGTATAGACGTTTTGCGCCACGAGCTGCGCCAACTGGCGGGTTGTAGCAATAGGTTCGACTTCTCGTTGCGCCACAATGGCGCGCGCAATCTGGCGACTAAACCGCTCTTCACCATAATTCTTAATCACCTCATGTATTTCCTGTTCACTTGCCATTGCCAGCCATTCTGCTGCCGACATACCACGTGTTGTGTCCATACGCATATCCAATGGCGCATCAAACCGAAAACTAAACCCTCGCGCCGCTTCATCAATTTGAGGCGAAGAAATCCCCAAATCAAACAACGCACCATCAATTTTATCAACATCCAAAGCGGTTAAAGCGGCGGCAAATGTAGCAAACCCATCATGCACCACACGCACCCGCTTATCCTGATTTGCCAAAGCCTGAGCCACCACAATCGCCTGCGGGTCTTTATCAAACACCACCAAACGCCCATTTTCACCCAGCTTAGATAAAATCAGGCGGGAATGCCCGCCTCGACCAAATGTCGCGTCCACATACACACCATCCGGTTTAACTGCCAAAGCATCAACTGCCTCATTTAACAACACCGTGATGTGTTGATTATACTCTTCCATATTTGCCAACCCAATTAAACACCTTGAAAAGTCGGCGAATCCTCTTTACTTTTCTGCCTGTTTCATAGTAAGCTGCCCCAAATTAATAGGCATAATCTTCCCAACTTACCTTAGAATTTTCCAAAAACCAGTGTTTTTTACTATCAACTGCTAAGCTCAAACTATAATAAAAAAACCCTTACTCGGTCAAACCTGACAAAATTGTCAAAAACAATTATCCCAACAAACACTTACCCCCAAATCACCCCCATTTTTACCCTCATTCGCACACCTCGCACTTCCTGTTTAGACAATATCTCATATAAAATACACAGACTTAACAAAACTTCACCCGAAGCACAACATTCTTTCGCATCTGCTAACCATTAGATTATTTTCTCAGCAACCCCAAAAAAATTTACACAGCCTAACAATATGACTCTCCAGCTTCCTACCCCTTCTGCAACAGCCCAAGCCGCCAGTCTCGCGCTCAGCCAACTGATTCAAAACGAAATCCAACAAAACCAAGCATGGATACCCTTTTCCCGTTTCATGGAACTCGCCCTCTATGCTCCCCAATATGGCTATTACACAGGCGGCGCGCACAAAATCGGTGCAGCAGGCGACTTCATTACCGCTCCCACCCTCAGCCCCCTATTTGGACAAGCCCTCGCCCAACAACTCAACGCCCTACTCCCACAAACCGCAGGCAATCTCTACGAATTTGGCGCAGGTACAGGCGCATTAGCCGCCACCTTGCTCCAACGCCTTACCCCCAACACCCTCCAACACTACTACATCATCGAACTTTCGCCCGAACTTGCCGAACGCCAACGCCAACACATTGCCCACACCGTTCCCCATCTTGCCCACCACATCATTCACCTACACGAATTACCCCAACAATTCGATGGCATCATCATTGGCAACGAAGTATTAGATGCCATGCCTGTAGAAATCATCTGTCAAGAACACCAACAACTGCTACAAATGGGCGTTACCCATCACCACAACCAATTCCATTGGCAAGCCCAACCCCTTACCCAACCCCACCTGATTCAAGCTGCCCAAACCTATTTCCCACCCATCACCCCCTACACCAGCGAGCTCCACCCTGCCCAATACGCCTTTATCCACACCCTTGCCCAAAAACTCACCCGTGGCGGCATGATTTTTATCGACTACGGCTTTGATGCCAGCCAGTATTACCACCCACCGCGCAACCAAGGCACCCTCATCGGACACTATCGCCACCACACCATCCACGACCCCTTCTTTCACATTGGCTTAACCGACCTTACCGCCCATGTCAATTTCACCGACATCGCGCAAGCAGGCACAGATGGCGAATTAGACCTAATAGGCTACACCACCCAAAGCCATTTCCTGCTCAATCTGGGTATCACCCATCTCCTAGCGCAAACAGGCGAACCCCATTCCCCAGCCTATATCCAAGCCAGCACCGCACTACACCAACTGATTGGACAACATGAAATGGGCGAACTCTTCAAAGTCATCGCCTTTGGGCGCAACATTGATATTGATTGGCAAGGTTTCACCCATGGCGATTTATGCCATAAACTATAATCTCTTATAAAACAAAAAATTGCCAAATTTCCATTTGCACCTATTTGACAAACCCTCTTAGTAAAAGTAAAATCCAAAACTCAAGTGGCGAATTAGCTCAGTCGGTTAGAGCAGAGGAATCATAATCCTTGTGTCCGGGGTTCGAATCCCTGATTCGCCACCATTTTTATTGGGGGTATAGCTCAGTTGGTAGAGCGCTTGCATGGCATGCAAGAGGTCAGCGGTTCGATCCCGCTTACCTCCACCAAA
>JBHADP010000092.1:0-47640 GCA_041855125.1 Neisseria sp.
CTTGCTGATAGCTCTATCAGAACAGTTAAAGCGAACAGCTCGCTCTCGTTGAAAAGCATCGGGATAATCCATGACATCTTGAGCAAGTTGTTCGAGGTCTATTTTATAGGTACGAGAAGCTCGCACCTTTCGTTCTGGTTGTTTTTTCCAATTGAGAATGGTGGTTTTGCTGATACCAAATTCTAAACTTAATGCACGGTAGGTTTCTCCTGATTCAAGTTTAGCAAGTATCATTTGTCGGTAGTCTTTTGAGTATGCCATAGTGGTGATGTTGTATCATGTTTTTGGTTCGGTTGGTATATAGGCTGATTGCCAAAATAGGGAATAATGTGTTTTTCTAGCCGTGTTTGGATATTGCTTTGTGTTTTTACGCCCACTTTGGTTTGGTGAATTTGATACCATGCGTTAGCAAAGACAGCAAAATGACGGTGTTGTTTATCTTGGTTATTTTGTTTGGCAATTTTCTTTTCTTGGTTGGGGTCTATACCCAATGACAGTTTTTGTTTCCATTCATCACGCTTTGAACGTGCCTCTCCTAGCGACACTTCGGGGTAAACCCCTAACGCTGCCACTTTTTCTTTGCGCTTACCTTGTTCTGTAATGCGGTATTTCCACCGCCAATATTTGCTGCCATTCGGATGTACTAATAAGTATAAACCGCCTGAATCGGTTGCTTTGTAGGCAGTCATTTGGGGCTTTAATGCTTTGATTTGTCGGTCTGTAAGTGCCATAGGGGGTATATTTTTAGAGTTGGGGGTATAAAGTTTATGGTTAATAATATTATTTTATATCATGGTCTTATATTTGTTTGGGGGTATAAAAAATACAGATAAAGCCTGATATAGGGGGTATTTTGGGATGATTTTTGGGGGTATATAGCGGATTAATTATGCTATAAGCCTTATAAAATAAGGATTGTAGTCAATTCTGATTTTCCTCCTACAGTTTTAGGGCTTTTTTGCTCCATCTCTTGCCAATATCCCCCCAAATATACCCCCTAGTTTTAGTGGATTGCAATAGATGGCATAAGACAGTATGAGACAATTAACAGGCAAATAAAAAGCCTTGAAATGGCTTCAAGGCTTGATAAATAAAAGAGTTATTGAATCGCGTTAGACAGTATTAGGCAGTATTAAATGAGAGCTTATTTTTAAGTTAAACCTCGCCGACAGGAATTGAACCTGTATTTTACGCTTAGGAGGCATACGTTCTATCCATTGAACTACGGCGAGATAGATGAAAGACTAGGACACACGCGCTAGAGATTGTTCGGCTAATTGGCGCATGGCTTGGGTGGCTTCATGTTTGGGCAATTTATCTAAGCAGGCAATCGCTTGATTCACTGCAACGTGTGCCTGTTGTGTGGCATAGGCAAGTGCATCGGATTGCATCACATGGGCATGAATTTTATCAAAATAGCTGCGGTCGGCATTTTGTAAAGCATGGCGAACATCTTGTGCCGCTTGTTCATTGCCTTGTCGCATCAAATAGATTAAAGGCAGGGTAGGTTTGCCTTCTGCTAAATCATCGCCTACATTTTTGCCGATTTCTGCGGTATCGCCTGAATAATCCAAAATATCGTCAATGATTTGGAAAGCGGTTCCCACATACATGCCATAGTCTTTTAAGGCTTGCTCTTGTTCGGGAGTAGCACCTGCTAAAATCGCCCCTACTTGCGCGGCAGCTTCAAATAATTTGGCAGTTTTATATTGAATCACTTGGATATATTCGGCTTCGGTAATGTCAATATTGCCGATGTTCATCAACTGCATGACTTCGCCTTCTGCAATGATATTGGTGGCATCTGCCATCACTTCCAATATTTTCATGCTACCTGAGCCTACCATTAATTGAAAGGCACGGGTATATAAGAAGTCGCCTACTAATACGGCTGCAGCGTTGCCAAATAAATGATTGGCAGTGGCACGACCACGGCGCAATTCACTTTCATCGACAACATCATCATGCAAGAGTGTGGAAGTGTGGATAAATTCCACCATTGCAGCCAGCGAGTAGAGTTTATCGTCATCATAGCCCAGCGACTTGCCTGCCAGAATGGTGATAATCGGGCGTAAACGTTTGCCGCCTGCGCTGATGATGTATGTGCCAATTTGGGAAATCAGCGCCACTTCAGATTGCACTGCTTGATTCACCACCACATTCACGCGGCTTAAATCGGATTCAAGATGTTGTTGGAAATAAGGCAAATTTTCAAGCATGATGACTTCGGTTTCTCGGCTGATAGATGCCGTTTTCGCTTTGAGATAAACAAAAATAGAACGCGCGATTATAACACAAAGGCGAACGTGTGCAGCGTTTATGCGTGTGATTAAGCGGATAAAACTTTGACAATAAAGCAAAAGTCCAATATAATTAAAAATTCTGCATTTTAAATGCACTTAATGTTTAACCAAATCTCATGGAGTTGAGTATGTACGCGGTCGTAAAAACTGGCGGTAAACAATATAAAGTTACCGTTGGCGAAAAATTGAAAGTAGAACAGATACCTGCCGAACTCGACAGCCAAATCGAACTGACTGAAGTTTTGATGATTGCTGACGGTGAATCTGTAAAAGTGGGCGCACCTTTTATTGAAGGCGCAAAAGTAACTGCTAAAGTGGTTGCTCATGGTCGTGGCGAAAAAATCCGCATTTTCAAAATGCGTCGTCGCAAACACTATCAAAAACGTCAAGGTCATCGCCAAAATTTCACCCAAATTGAAATCGTGGCAATCGCTTAATTTTTAATCTTTAGGAGTAAATACACATGGCAACGAAAAAAGCTGGCGGTAGCTCTAAAAACGGTCGCGATTCAGAAGCCAAACGCTTGGGCGTGAAAGCCTATGGCAATGAGCTGATTCCTGCAGGTTCTATTATTGTTCGTCAACGTGGTACAAAATTCCACGCTGGTGATAATGTAGGCATGGGTAAAGACCACACTTTGTTTGCAAAAGTAGATGGTTATGTTGAATTTGCTGTGAAAGGTCGTTTGAACCGTAAAACAGTAAGTGTTCGCCCTTATGAAGGCAGCGAAGAATAAATTCTGATAGCAGTTTGAAAACCTCGCGTTGGCGAGGTTTTTTATTGTTTGTAAGAAATTAACAGGCAAAAAAAAACCATCTACACCAAGGGGAAGTATAGATGGCCAAACACATTACGGGGAAAACGTCTTACTCACTTACTTGGACAGACCAAGTACTGCTCAGACAAGCTCATTATAGGCTAGTTGTTGTTGAGTTTCATTAAGAAATGAATAAGTTTTGCTAAACTATTGTAAACTATTGTAAACTATTGTAAACTATTGTAATTTTTAACAATAGAAACCATTTATCATAAACGATTCTTTGCTATTTGCCAATGCAAAAACGTGAGAATATCACACCTAATAAATCATCGGCAGTAAATTCGCCTGTAATTTCGTTACACGCTATTTGTGCTAAGCGTAAATGTTCTGCCAGCAATTCTATGTGTTGATTATCGCATAATGCCGCATTTTCTAATTCAGCTTGGGCGTTTTCTAAGGCGATGATATGGCGGCGACGGGCTAAAAAGAGGCTCTCGCTTTCGCCTTGCCAGCCAATTTCGTTTAATAAGGCTTGTTTGAGTAAATCTAAGCCTGCGCCTGTTTTGGCAGATAATTTGATGAGACTATCGGCATGGGATAATTGACCTTGTTGGGTAAGGGTTGCAGCTTCGCCGCTTAAATCGATTTTGTTGTGGATTTCGATTTTTTTGAGTGAGGCGGGGAGGGACGCTAAGATGGCGCGGGTTTTGGGATTGATGCCTTCTCGCGGGTCAATCAAAATGAGGGCAACATCGGCTTGTTGAACGGCTTTTTGGCTGCGCTCAATGCCGATTTGTTCCACAATATCATCGGTATCGCGCAAGCCTGCGGTGTCGATAATGTGAATGGGAACGCCATCTAAGGTGATTTGTTCGCGCACAGTGTCGCGCGTGGTGCCTGCGATGTCGGTAACGATGGCGATATCATCGCCTGCCAATGCGTTGAGTAAGCTGGATTTGCCCACATTGGGCGCACCCACTAAGACGACGTTCATGCCTTCGCGCAAAATGGCGCCTTGTTGGGCGTGGGCGAGTGTTTGGGCAAGTTGGTTTTGTAGGGCTTGTAATTTGCCTTTGGCATCGGCAGCTTCTAGGAAGTCGATGTCTTCTTCGGGGAAATCTAGAGTGGCTTCTACCAACATACGCAGGGTGATTAAGTCATCTACTAAGGCGTGGATATGTTGGGAAAATGCGCCTTTGAGGGAACGCACTGCCATGCGTGCCGCAGATTGGCTGGAGGCGTCAATCAGGTCGGCTACGCTTTCGGCTTGGGCTAAATCGAGTTTGTTGTTTAAAAAGGCGCGTTTGGTAAATTCACCCGGTTCCGCTAAACGTGCGCCCAGTTCAAGGCAACGTGCCAGCAGCATCTGCATCACGATGGGTCCGCCATGCCCTTGTAGTTCAATCACGTCTTCGCCTGTGAAGCTGGCTGGCGCAGCAAAATAGAGCAATAAGCCGTTGTCGATGGCTTGTTGTTGGGCATCTAGAAAGTCGGTGTAGAGGGCAAGACGGGGCGTAGGGGTTTTGCCGCCTGTGATTTGTTGGGCAAGAGGCAGTAAGTTGCGCCCTGATAAGCGAATCACGCCAACGCCCCCGCGTCCTGCTGCTGTGGCGATGGCGGCAATAGTGGGATGAGATGCGGTCATGGTTTAGGCTTTTTTGACAAATTCGGATTTGAGGTTCATGGGGCTGCCTTCGATTTTGCAGGCAATGTTGTGGTCGCCTTCTTGTAAACGAATGCCTTTTACTTTGGTGCCTTGTTTGATAACTTGTGAGCTGCCTTTGACTTTTAAATCTTTGATTAATACAACGGTGTCGCCATCGTTTAGGGTTGCGCCATTGGCATCTTTGACGTGTAGGGTGTCTTCGTTGTCGGTAGCAGGGGATTCTTGCCATTCATGCCCACATTCGGGGCAAACGAGTTGTACGCCATCATGGTAGGTGTATTCTGAATGGCATTGTGGGCAAGCAGGGTGGCTCATGGTGGTTCCTTATATGAGTTAAATAAGGATTATAGCAAAAACCGCTTACTTTCGTGGTAAGCGGTGGAGTGGGTTTAATCGTACACTTTCAGTAATTCTACTTCAAAAATGAGGGTCGCATGGGGAGGAATCACGCCACCTGCACCGCGTGCGCCATAGCCCATTTCGGGCGGAATGGTGAGTTTGCGTTTGCCGCCTTCTTGCATACCGCCAAAGCCTTCGTCCCAACCTTGAATCACTTGTCCTACGCCTAGAACGATGGTGAGGGGTTGGCGGCGGTCGATGCTGGAATCAAATTTGGTGCCGTCTTCTAGCCAGCCTGTGTAGTGTACGGTGATTTCTTTGCCTTTTTCGGCAACTTTGCCTTGACCGGTTACTAAGTCTTCAATGATTAAGCTCATGGGATTTCCTTGTTTAAAGGGGGTTATTTTTTTGCAAAACCTTGTTGTTGTAAATAATTCAGCATAAAGGGGCGCACAGGGCGGCATAGGGTATTGCGAACTTGTTGCGCCCAATCTAAATCTTTGCCACTGCGTTCACGATAATAGGTTTTAACGGCTTCGTTGTATTCGTTTAATACGTCGCTTGAAGCGGCTTGGTATTGGTTTTCCATGACGATGGTGTGAAGCGGCAGGCGGGGGCGTTGTAGAGGCTCTTGGGCAGGGTGTCCGAGGCATACGCCAAAGAGGGGAACAACGTGTTGGGGTAAACCTAAAATTTCGCTGGCTTGGGCAATATCGTTGCGTAAGCTGCCGATGTAAACGGCGCCTAAACCTACGGATTCGGCAGCTAAAACGATGCTTTGTGCCATGATGCCTGCATCAATCGCGCCAATTAAGACGACTTCTGTCCAATCGGTTTGGGCATCTTCGGCAAGTGCATGATGGCGGGCAGCATCCATGCAGAAAACGAGGTATTCAGGGCAATGTTCAACATAGGCATGACCTGCGCCCCCATCGGCAGCTGAAATGGCGCGTAATTGGCGGCGTTTGTCCATATCGGTTACGCGGATGATGCTGGTGTTTTGTAAAAAGCTGGAGGTGGAGGAGGCACGACCTGCTTCTAAAATGGCGGTGAGCATTTCAGGGTCGATGGGTTGGTCGGTGAAACGGCGGATAGAGCGGTGGGCAAGTGCGGTTTCCAGCACAGGGCGGCTGTTTAGGGACATGGGGTTTCTCCTAGAGAGGGTTGTAATAGGGGTTATTACTTTAGCAGCATTTGGCTTTACAATGTGAATTTTTGGTTGAGATAAATTTGAATGATGAGAGCGATGATTTTAGCCGCAGGACGTGGCGAGCGGATGCGTCCGTTAACGGATACTTGTCCTAAACCTTTGTTGAAAGTGGGCAGTGAACCATTGATTGGTTGGCATTTGCGCCGTTTGAAAGCAGCAGGCATTGAGGAAATTGTGATTAATCATGCTTGGCTAGGACAGCAGATTGAAGAGACTTTGGGCAACGGTGCGGCTTATGGAGTGAGCATTGCGTATTCTGCTGAAGGGGCGCAAGGCTTAGAAACGGCAGGAGGAATTGCAACCGCTTTGCCTTTATTGGGAGAAGAGCCGTTTTTGGTGATTAATGGTGATGTGCTAACCGATATTGATTTTACGCTGGCATCGGCACAAGCGGCGAAGTTATCTGCTGAACAGCGTTTGGCATATTTATGGTTGGTGCAAAATCCTGCCCATAATCCGAAAGGCGATTTTGTTTTGCAAACAGATGGTGCGGTGTTGTCCACAGGAGCAGGTGAAGCCTTAACGTTTAGTGGCATGGGTGTGTATCACCCTGCTTTGTTCCACGATACGCCTCCTAAGCAAGCCGCCAAGCTGGCGCCTTTGCTACGCGCTGCGATGGCGGCGGGTAAAGTGCAAGGGGTTAAACATGAAGGCTTGTGGCTGGATGTGGGAACGGTAGAACGTTTGGCGGAGGCGGAACGTTTGGCAGCATCTTGGGCTTAGTGGTTGTGAAAATAATGCAGTAAGACGTTCATCACGGCTTCGGTTTTGGCAGACTGTACCCGATAGGGGGTAACGGCATAGAGATGGACGGCAGGTAAGTGCCAATCGGGTAGAACGATGTTTAAACGACCTTGTTCTACCCATGTTTTAATTTCGCCTGCTAATTGGAGGGATAAGCCCAAACCTGCGGCAGTTAGGCTGCGTGTGGCTGCCAGTTGGTAGCAAGGGATGCTGTTGGCAATGTCGAGTAAATAGGATTCGCCATCGCGCTGTAAGATGCTGCGAATGGGCAGGAAATGTAGCCAATGATGCTGGTGTAACTGGTTGGGGTGGGTGATGGGTGTGTGTTGGGCAAGATAGGCAGGGGAGGCACAAATTTGCCAATGCCATGTGGCTAAAGGACGGGCAATGAGGTCGGGGTTGTCGAGTGCGTGGTCGCCTCCTCGAATGGCAATGTCGATGCCACCTTGTTGTAAGTCTGCCAGATTGTCGGCAACGTGTAGGACGGGGCGGATATTGGGGTAATGTTGTTGTAAGTGTTGGAGGGTGTTGTGTAAAGCGGGTGCGTCAATTAAGCCTGATGTGAGGGCAAGATGGACTTCGCCTGCGGCTTCGGTTTTGAGGTTGTTGAGTGCGGTGTGGGTGTCGTTAAGAGTGCGTTGTAGTTGTTGGCAATAATGACCTAAGGCGCGCCCTGCATCGGTGGGAACGAGATGGCGGGTGCTGCGGTGTAGGAGTTTGACTTGATGTAGGGTTTCTAAACGGCTGATGTGTTGGCTCACTGCTGAGGGGGTCATGCCTAACGCTGTGGCTGCACCGTTCATGCTGCCTTGTTCTAATACGGTGGCAAATACCAATAAGGGTTTAATATCTTGCATGATGCTTGTCTTGATTGTTAAGTTTAGCTTAATAATATAATCAGTTAAACGGGGATTATCAAGGTTGGGCATGCTCCCTATAATGCACGCATCTGAAATAAACAAGACAGTTGATACGAAAGGAATGAATGATGAAAATTGCTGTGATTGGTGCAACAGGTTATGTAGGTCGTGCGGTGGTTGCTGAATTGGCGGCACGCGGTCATCAGGTGGTGGCATTGGCGCGTCAGGTGGAACAAGTGGCAGCAGCAGAAAATGTGAGTGCAGTTGCCGCAGACATTCACTCGGCTGATTTTGTTCAGCAGTTGCAAGGTGTAGATGGTGTGGTGAGTGCGTTTAATGCAGGTTGGAGCAATCCTAATATTGGTGCAGACTATACGCGCGGTGCCGCAGCGATTGTGGAAGCAGCAAAAGCAGCGCAAGTGCCTTATTTGTTGGTGGTAGGCGGTGCAGGCAGTTTATACGTTGCGCCTGATTTGCAGGTGATTGACACGCCTGATTTCCCACGCGAAATTTATGATGGTGCGAATGCTGCGCGTCATTTATTGGCTGATTTAAAACAGCGCGATGATGTTAATTGGGCATTTGTATCGCCTCCTGCGCGTTTGGGAGCAGATGGTGGTTTTAGTGAAGAGCGTACCGGTACATATCGTTTGGGCAAAGATGATTTGTTGATGGACGGTGAGTTGCCTGCAGGCATCAGCGTTGCCGATTTGGCAGTCGCTATTGCCGATGATGTGGAACAACGCGCCCACTTGCATCAACGCTTTACTGTAGCGGCGGTATAAATCATAAACAAGAAACGGTTCTGCTTGCAGAACCGTTTTTTATTGGGCAACTTCTTAGCGTGTTTGCGCGGCAATCATTTTGTTTAAAAAATCATCACAACGCGCTAATTGGGCAAGGCTAACAAATTCATTGGCGCGATGTGCTTGCTCAATACTCCCCGGCCCACAAATCACGGTGTGAATACCTGCTTGCTTAAATTGTCCGCCCTCGGTGGCATAGGCTACTTTATGGTGGGTGTGGTTGCCTACCAGTTGGGCAACCAGTTGCAATAAGGCTTGGGCATCGGCTTCAGGCATGGCAGGAACCGCCGCATGGTGATGCAATTCAATGCCGCAGTTGGCATCAACCGCACGCATTTGCGGTTCTAATACTTCTCGAATATAACGTTGTATGGGTTCAATCACATCAGCAGGCTGCATATGCGGCAAATTGCGATAATCAAAACCAAATTCACATAATTGCGGCACAATATTGCTGGCAATACCGCCTTGAATGGTATTCACGCTTAAGGTGGAAAATGGCACATCAAAAGCGGCATCTTGTGCATAATCGTGTTGCAAACGTTGCCCCAGTTGCTGAATAAACAAAATCAGTTGGGCGGCATATTCAATGGCATTAACGCCTTGTGGGGTCAGTGAAGAATGGGCGGCTTTGCCGTGTACGCGACATGTAAAAGTATGAATGCCTTTATGCGCCACTACCATTTGCATGGAAGTGGGTTCGCCGACAATGCAGTATTCAGGGCTTAAACCACGCTGTTGCAAGGCATCAATCATCACAGGCGCACCTAAACAACCTATCTCTTCATCATACGACAAGGCAATATGCAAAGGGCGTGCCAATTTGGCTGCTTTCATACGAGGAATGGCTGCCAACACGGCTGCGATAAAGCCTTTCATATCTGCCGCACCCCGTCCATATAATTTGTCATCGCGTATGACAGCATGAAATGGGTCGGACTGCCAATCTTGCCCATCTACTGGCACCACATCTGTATGCCCTGAAAAAATCAAACCGCCTGCGGTAGTGCCATCAGCAGCAGGCAGGGTAACAAATAAATTGGCTTTTTGCCCTGTGGCATCGTGTGCCAACCAAGGCTGTAAACCATGATGGCTTAAAAAATCGGCAATGTCTTCAATCAAAGCCAAATTGGAATAACGGCTGGTGGTGTCGTGGGCAATCAAGCGCGTGAGCCATGTTACGGTGTTCATCATTGTTCCTTACTATATTGCGGGTGGGTTGCCATGCTGATTTGCAACGAAATTGTTTACCCATTAGGAGCAGCATATCAAGCCATGTTTGGAATGGGGTTGTGTGTTGCAATAAGGGTTTGACCACATTAAAAAATTGTTTAATTATAATGGCTTTTCATCAATCATTCCTGAATGCTTGAAACGCTGCTGTTTATGGCGGTCGTGTTTTGATGGGCAATAGGGCGACATTTGATGTGTTGAAACATATTAAACAATGGAGGAGCAAGCGATGACGATTCGAGCATATTTAAACCATGTGCCACAATTAGGCGAACGGGTTTATGTTGATGAAGCGGCGGTGGTGATTGGCAAGGTGAATTTGGCGGATGAAGTGTCGATATGGTGTGGCGCGGTGGTGCGAGGCGATGTGAACACCATTCAAATTGGCAAACGCAGTAATGTGCAAGATGGCAGCGTGTTACACGTTACAGGCGGCAGCGCAAATCATCCCGCAGGTTCGCCCTTAATCATTGGCGAAGACGTAACCATAGGGCATCACGTTACTTTGCATGGCTGTATTATTGGCAATCGCGTGTTGGTGGGCATGGGTGCGATTGTGTTAGACGATGCGGTGATTGAAGATGATGTGATGATTGGTGCAGGCAGCTTGGTGCCACCGCGCAAACGTTTGCAGAGTGGTTTGATGTATATGGGTTCGCCTGCTAAAGCGGTACGCGAATTAACCGAAGCCGAAAAAGCGTTTTTACGCCAATCCGCGCAAAATTATGTGGCAACTGCTGCCGCCTATCGCCAAATGGCGGATTGAAATTTTACTACTTTAGTAGAGGCGATGCGGTGGTTTTTAACTTGAATCATAAAATTCTGTAATTTTACGACATTGGGAAATATTTAGCGGTACAATAAGGCATTCGTTATCCAAACCTTGATAAAAAAGGAGTTTTTACATGAATACCCCAACACGAGATACCACACGCATTCGCCATAACACCAAAATTGTTGCCACCTTAGGGCCCGGCAGTAACGATGTCGCTTTATTACGCGATATGATTGTGGCAGGTTGTTTAAACGTGGTGCGCTTTAACTTCAGCCATGGTACGCCTGAATTTCACCAAGAAAATGCCAAAATTGTACGCGAGGCAGCACGTTTGGCAGGACGCGAAGTGGCGATTATGGCGGATTTACAAGGTCCCAAAATTCGTGTGGGTAAAATTGCAGGGGGCAGCATTGCCATTGGAGCAGGCGAAAAACTGCTGTTAGATGCAGCTTGGGAAGGCGAAGGTTCACGCGAGCGCGTGGGCTTAGATTACCGTGAATTGCCTAATGATGTGCAAGCAGGCGATGTTTTATTATTAGACGATGGATTGCTCACGGTAACTGTTGAACAAGTGGTGGGCAGCGAGATTCACACCATTGCCCATAATGCACACACCTTAAAAAGCAATAAAGGCATTAATAAACAAGGTGGTGGTTTGAGTGCAGGCGCGTTTACCGAAAAAGATTTTCGTGATTTGAAAACGGCTTGTGCGATTGGCTGCGATTATTTGGCGATTAGCTTTGTGAAAAACGCGGAAGACATGAAAATTGCGCGTGATGCCGTGGCGGCTGAAATTACCGAAGGTGTGCGCCCCGGTTTGGTAGCAAAAATTGAACGCATTGAAGCCATTACTAATTTAGATGCCATTATTGAAGCCTCCGATGGCATTATGGTGGCGCGTGGCGATTTGGCGGTGGAAGTGGGCAATGCGGCAGTTCCTGCCTTGCAAAAACGCATGATTAAACGTGCGCGTGAAATGCGCCGTTTTAGCATCACTGCCACGCAAATGATGGAAAGCATGATTGAAAACCCTGTACCCACACGGGCAGAAGTGAGCGATGTTGCCAATGCGGTATTAGATGGTACCGATGCTGTGATGTGTTCAGCCGAAACTGCGGTGGGTAAATATCCTTTTGAAACCGTGCGCCAAATGGCATTGATTTGTGCGGCTGCTGAAAAAGAACAAGATTCTTTGGTGGGTGTTGCCGATACGATGGAAGTTACCCATCGTGTTGACCATGCCATTGCCAGCGGTGCGGTGCATATTGCGCGTCAAGTGAATGCGCGCGCCATTGTGGCATTAACAGAGAGCGGCACAACGGCTTTCCAAGTGAGCCGTTATGGTATTCAAATCCCCATTTATGCGCTAACGCCAAGCGTGTCGGCACAACGCCGCATGGCAATGTATCGCGGAGTTCGCCCTTTGCGTATCGCCACCAGCTCCGACCATGATACTGCTTTAACGGAAGTGGAAGCCATGTTGTTGGAACGCCAAGTGTTGCAATCAGGCGACCAATATTTGATTACCAGCGGTTCGCGTATGCGTGAATCGGGTAGCACCAACACCTTGCAAGTGATGCAAGTGAAATAAGTTTTTTGCCATTGAGCAAGCGCGGTCATTATTATTTGACCGCGTTTGTTGTTTTTCGAGAAGATAAAAAATAATACTGTTAAACTACACGCCGTGATATTTTGTTTGCAAAGAGTGAAACTTTTTTGCGTGATGATGTGCCATCATAAAGTACAAATTAAGGAATGAAGGATGAAATATTTTTGGAAAAAGTATAAAAAATATAAAGCGAGACAGGAAGAAAAACGCCAAGCATTATTGCGACAACAAGAAGATGAACGCCGAGCCAATGCGCTGCAATCCATTGTGGCACAGTTACAATCCTTGTTAAAACCAGAACAAGGGATTCCAGTGATTATGGTTTCTTATAATAACGGTGTGTATGTTGAAAATATGGCGAATCAGCTTCATCAACATGGTATTCGCCCGATTGTGATAGATAATGCCAGTACGCATGTAAATAGTTTGAATATTTTGCAAGATTTGCTTGCGAATCAAAAAATTGATTTGGTAAGCAGCTCATATAATTTTGGGCATATGGTTGGATTTCTGCCTGATGTTTACGCCATATTGCCTGAAATTTTTGCCTATACCGACCCAGATTTGCAATTAAACTCCAATTTGCCGAAAAATTTTCTCCACATTTTGGCTGATTTAACACAGCAATTTCAATCCTTTAAAGCAGCATTTGCATTACCTTATTCTTTGCCAAATGCTACTGCAGGGGAAATCGCATTTAATGTTGCGGAGCATCAAGTTCCTATTTTTGTTCCAGAAAAAACATTTACACCAGCCGAATGGGAAAAGCAATATTGGCAACGCCCACTCAAACACGATACCTTAGAAATATACGCTGCACGCACAGATACCACTTTTGCTGTATATCGAAAAAGCAATTATATGTATGATTTTTATGATGCTGTTCGGGTGGCGGGTGATTTTTCGGCTGTTCATTTACCATGGTTTCCCGAATTGGATGTGATGTCAGCTGCAGATAAACAGATTTATCTGCAAAACAATATCTCAGCCACATGGGGCAAATCATAAACCTCATCTTGTTTATTGTCTGAGACTTCAAGTCTTGCCAAAGGATAGACCGTTCATCATAAAAATATGAAACTAAACGAATTTTCCCAACATGCTGATGACTATTTGGCAACCCTGCGCCAACAAGGTAAATCTACCCATACCTTAGCAGCGTATCGGCGCGATTTAAACCAATTGTTTACCTTATTGCCGCCACAAGGTGAAGTTGAACCGCATCGCCGTCATTTTGTTACTGCTTTAAAAAAATTGTCGCAACAAGATCAACACCCACGCACATTGGCGCGTAAATTATCGGTGTGGCGGCAATATGCCGATTTTTTAGTGCAACAAAAACACTTGCCTGCCAATCCCGTTGCCACCTTAAAAGCCCCCAAAGCGCCCGAACGTTTGCCCAAAGCAGTAGATGCTGAACCCTTAAACCAATTATTCGACCACGCTCAATTAGACGATAAATTGGATATACGCGACCAAGCCATTTTTGAATTATTGTATGGCAGTGGTTTGCGTTTATCAGAAGTGCATGGTTTAAATTTAGAGGATGTGTTGTTGGATGAAGGTTGGGTGAGTGTGGTGGGCAAGGGCAATAAACAGCGACAAGTGCCTTTGGTACGCAGCAGCATTGTTGCCATTCGTGCTTATTTGCCCCATCGTTGGGCGGTAAACAACGAAACCGCCTTGTTTACCAATCAATTAGGTAAACGTTTGAGCCAACGTCAAATTCAAAATCGCCTACGCGATTGGGCATTGAAAAACGGTAGCCCACAACATCTGAGCCCTCATATGTTGCGCCATAGCTATGCCAGCCATTTATTACAAGCAGCAGGCGATATTCGCGCAGTGCAAGAATTATTAGGGCACAGCAATCTTTCCACCACGCAAATTTATACCAAACTGGATTTTGAACATTTAGCCGCAGTATATGATGCCGCCCATCCGCGCGCTAAACGGAAAAGTGAAAAATAAAACAGCATCAAGCGGTGTTTGGTATGTATTGATAAAGAGAGCCATGATGTTGGCTCTCTTTGCTTTGGGATGTAAATACTATGGTGTCATCTGAGCAAATACGGTTTGGGCAGCAGCAATGGTTTCATCAATTAATTCAGGCGTATGTGCTGCCGACATAAAGCAGGCTTCATAGGCGGAAGGTCCAAATGCCACGCCTTGATTGAGCATACCGTGGAAAAATTGTTTGAAACCATCGATATTGGAAGCAGTCATATCGGCATAGCTTTGTGGAATGTGGGGGGCAAAATATAAGCCAAACATACCGCCTATCCAGTCGGCACTAAATGTGATGTTGCTTGCTTGTGCAGCAGCGCATAAACCTTGCACCAAACGTTCGGTTAATGCGTTCAGGTTATCGTAAAAGCCTGCGCGTTGAATGATTTCGAGTGTTTTTAAACCTGCTGCCACTGCCACAGGGTTGCCTGATAATGTGCCTGCTTGGTAAACCCCACCCAAAGGTGAAATATGCGCCATGATTTCGCGTTTGCCGCCAAATGCAGCTAAGGGCATACCGCCCCCAATCACTTTACCCATGGTGGTTAAATCGGGTGTGATGCCGTGTAGGGATTGTGCGCCCCCTAATGCCACGCGAAAGCCTGTCATCACTTCATCATAAATCAATACGCTGCCATGTTGCTCGGTGATTTGGCGCAAGGTGTGGACAAATTCGGCGCTGGGTTTGACCAAATTCATGTTGCCTGCGATGGGTTCTAAAATCACACAGGCGATTTCATTGCCTAAGTTGTTAAAGGCTTCTTGTAAAGCTGCCACATCGTTATAAGGTAAAACGATGGTGTGTTGTGTGAAATCAGCAGGTACACCTGCCGAACTGGGGTTGCCAAAAGTGAGCAAGCCGCTGCCTGCTTTCACCAATAAGCTATCGGAATGCCCGTGATAACAGCCTTCAAATTTAACGATTTTATCGCGCCCCGTATAGCCACGCGCCAAGCGAATGGCAGACATGGTGGCTTCTGTGCCTGAACTTACCAAGCGCAGTTGTTCTACACTGGGCATGATGTTGGCAATTTCTTCGGCAATGATGATTTCGGCTTCGGTGGGCGCGCCAAATGATAAGCCGCCCAATGCGGCTTCGCGTACGGCTTCAATCACTTCAGGGTGGGCATGGCCGACAATAGCAGGTCCCCATGAACCGACATAATCAATATAACGTTGGTCGTTGGCGTCCCACACATACGCACCTTGTGCTTTTTGAATAAAACGTGGCACACCACCCACGCTACCAAAGGCGCGTACAGGCGAGTTTACCCCGCCTGGAATGATGTTTTTGGCACGGTTAAAGAGTTGTTCATTACGATTCATCAAAATTTCCTTGTTGGTTGAAACCCGTCCCTTCTGGGAGGATAATCTCATTTAGGGCAACACAGTGCGAGGCTCTGGTGTTGCTCTATGTGTTGAAACAAGATGATTGAAGCAAACAGCATCGCTCAATGGCTTGCCATGATAGTCCAAACACAGCCCTAATTCATTATGGTTGGGTGCGATTATTTGCTTTTATCTTCCAAATATGATTTTTGGGAACGTGTGGGCGATTCATCTACCGTGTAGTCGCCTTCAATAATATCGCCATCATAACGACGTGATTGAGATGAACCAAATGGCGCATGGTTTTGCACATTGACAATAGGTTTGCCTTTAATGGGCAGCATTAAAATGGCAGCCACCATGCTAGACGCAAAACCAGGGCTCATCAACATCAACGCCGCTAAAGCATAACGAATGGGCCAGAGCAGTTGATAAGCTGAAACATTGCCGCCACTGCGCGCTGCCGAAGCCGCCAATAATACACCCGACATACCAAAACGGCGCAACATCAATAAGCCAATCACAAAGCTCAGAATCATCAATGCCAAGGTGGTTGCACCGCCTAACCAGTCTGCCACCCACACAATAGACATAATTTCCAAAAAGATTAAAACTAAAAAGCCAATACCCAAAAATTGCATGGTTCATCTATCCTTATTTAAGCTGATTATCTTACCCTCGCCAAGCATACAAGAATGGCTAGGGTTTGTTATAATTGAAGTTTGCCAAAAAAAGCAGCAATATCATCTCATATTTTTTCTCTTACCTTCAAACAAACGATATGTTAGCCCCATGAAAAAACTCATTCACTTCCCACTTGCTTTGTCTTGCTTATTCAGTGCTACTTTATTACTGGGTGCGTGTGCCAGCAGTACGCCCGAACCTGTGCCTGATGGTTATTATCGGGTACAGCGTGGCGACACTTTATATAAAATTGGTCGCCAATTTAATCAAACAGCTCGCACCTTAATTCGTTGGAATCAATTACACAATCCATCGCAATTAGAAGTGGGGCAAGTGTTGCGGGTAAAAGCCAAGGTTGCGCCTCTTCAACCCAATGCCGCGCAAGTGGCAGCCGCCAAACCTGTTAAGCCCAATAATAGTTTACAACTGCAATGGCCTGCCCAAGGCAAGCTCGTGAATCAATACAATGGCAGCAGCCAAAAAGGCATTATTATTGAAGGCAATGTGGGTACACCCATTTATGCTGCCGCCGCAGGCAAAGTGTTATATGTGGGCAATACCGTGCGCGGTTATGGCAATTTGATTTTGATTAGCCACACCAGCAGCACTTTAACTGCGTATGCCCACAATGATACGGTGTTGGTTAAACAAGGGCAGAGTGTGCGGGCGGGCGAACAAATTGCCACCATGGGCAACACCGATACCGACCGCGCCAAGCTGCATTTTGAAGTACGGATTCATGGTAAAGCCGTTAATCCGATGATGCATTTGGTGAGCAGCCAATAAGGGGTTTATACCACAATCGCGCCTAATGAATCGGCGGGCTTAAACATCGCCAAAATGCCTTCAATAACACCTAATACCATGGGGATAAATATCAAATTTATTGGGGTAATCATCCCACTTAAACTTAATGCGAGATAGAGTATCCCCATCCACACGCGCCCTGCACAGAATTTGTGCATACCCCATGAGCCAAACAGTAAAGCCATCACAATATATAAGGCTTTATTGCAGGTGTAAGGATGGGCGAGGGCATAAGAGAACGGTTGTTGCATGGAGGCAAATCCTTATGGTGGCTAACAAAAGTAAGATGGCGAATACAGGATAGATTTAAAGGGCGAGAAAAGTAAAGAAATTTAAAACTGCTTATCGCCAACGGAGCTGGTGTTGCTCAGAGATAAAACCATCTAAACGTTGGTCGTGTGCTTCATGGGGCAGATGTTCAGCCAGTTGGCAGGCAAAGCCCACACCGATTTTAAGCGGCTTGCCATAGCGTGCATGGGCGAGGGAAGCATCATAAAAGCCTCCCCCTTGTCCTAAACGATAACCTTGTTTGTCGATGGCAACTAAGGGCAACAACATGAGGTTTAAATGTTCGGCGCGTATTTTTTTGCCGGCAAATTGTGGAATGACAAGCTGTCCACGCTTGGGGCGTTCAGCGGCTTGTTGAGGGGTGTAGGGGGTAAACCATAGGCGCAGTTTACCGCGTTCAATATAGGGTAAATAGACTTGGGCGCGGCGTTGTTGTGCGGTTTTGAGTAAGCCGTTTAAACGCAATTCGCTGCCTATTGGCCAATAGAAGGCGATTTTTTGCTGGCGTTTGAATAAGGGTTTTAAACGGCGCACAATGATGCGCTCAGCATGGCTACGTTGTTGGGGGGATAATGCCGCCCGCGCTTGGCGAAATTGGCGGCGTAAAGCGGTTTTATTCAACATGGCAAGCGGCTAAATATTCTTGAATGGCAGCTTGTGGTTGTAAGCCGCCTCCTGTTACCCACACTAAATGGGTGGCATGAGGGGTGTCTGCAAAATAGGGTAAACCTGCAAAGCCTGCCGCAGCAGAAGGCTCTAAATACAAACCTTCTTGTTCATAAACGGCTCGCCATGTTGCCGCTAATTGCGCATCGGTGAGGGTGTAAAACGCGCTGAGTGAGCGTTGCATGGCGCGTCCCACAAAACCCGAAGCACGCCCCACCGCCAAACCATCGGCAATCGTGATATTGTCTAAGCCTATATCTTGTACGCTGATGGCATCGTGTAGCCCTGTATAAACACCTAATAACATACAAGGCGAATGTGTGGGTTCGGCAAACACGCATTGTACGGCATCGCCCAATGCCAATTTCAAACCAAATGCCACACCCCCCGGCCCTCCGCCTACGCCACACGGTAAATAGACGATTAAAGGGTGATGGGCATTAACTGTGATTTGTAGGGCATCTAATTGCGCTTTTAGGCGTAAACCTGCGACTGCATAGCCTAAAAACAAATGGCGTGAGCTTTCATCATCAACAAAATACGCATAAGGGTCTTGTTCAGTTGCTTGGCGACCGGCTGCCACTGCCATGCCATAATCGCCTGCATATTCCACCACAATCGCACCGTGTTCACGCAATTTGTCTTTTTTCCATTGGCGGGCATCAGCCGACATATGCACCACCGCCCGAAAACCCAATTTGGCTGCCATCATACCAATGGATAAACCCAAATTGCCCGTTGAACCGACCGCCACCGAATATTGACCAAACAAAGCTCGTGCCGCATCGCTATGCAGTTTGCTGTAATCGTCATCGGTATCGAGTAATAATCCATGTTGCAAAGCCAATGTTTCAGCGTGCAATAAGACTTCATAAATCCCACCGCGTGCCTTAATCGCACCTGAAATAGGCAGTTGATTGTCTGCTTTGATTAACACACGGTGAGCGGGTAAATGATAATGCTGATGCCATGTTTTGCTAACTAACAAAGGGCTTTCAATTAAACCCTGTGTTGCCGCCGTTTCAGGAAACGCGGCTAAAAAATACGCGGCAAAACGTTGTAAACGTGCAGCCGCATCGTGTACATCGGCTGCGCTTAAACCTACATCGGCAAGGGCTTCGGCAAAGGGAGCTGTGTGCGGATTGCGCCAAAATACAGGTTCGGCAGCGCGTAGGCTGTGCATGATGGAGTCATTTTGAAAAGCAGATAAGTCGAGCATTCGCGGTATCCTTTAAAATAATCGGCTAAGTTTTAGAATCATCACACCAAAAATCGGCAACATGATTTTGCAAAATTACAATTAACTTGCAAAAAGGTTCAGGTAGAATAGTTTAACTTTATTTGCCACTCTATTCCCATACAAGGACGATAATCGCCATGAGCCCATCTGTTCGCCCTTTTACCCACACACTTACTTCCTACCCCTTTCGTCTCACACTCATGCTAAGCGCTTGCTTGAGTTTAACGGCTTGCGAATATTTTGAAACTGAACCCCAAAACCAATTGAGTAGCAGCCAAATTGCCAAAATGCTGCCTAGCCATGTGAAAAACAGCCGTTCTTGGGCAAGCGATATTGAAGCTGTGTTTAAAGAATTAAACATTACTCGCAACAAACGCAATATTTGCACTGTGGTGGCAGTGATAGACCAAGAATCCAATTTTGTTGCCGACCCCAGCGTGGCAGGATTGGGCGACAAATCATTAAAAGAATTGGAAAGCCGTTTAAACGACAAACTGGGCAAACCTGTGGCGGATTATTTCCGCAATATGTTGCAAACCAAGCCCACCGCCAAAGACAGTTTTGCCAAACAAATTCGCCGCGTGCGAACCGAACGCGAATTAGACGAACTGTATCGCCAAATTTTTGATTATTTTTCCAAACATTATAAAGTGAATGCGATTACCGATGTGGCGAAAGTGGTGGGAGGCGACATTGCCGAGCGTCTCAATCCCATCACCACATTAGGTTCCATGCAAGTTCACATTGATTATGCCAAACAAAATCGCCGTTTGAGCATGAATAATGACGAATTGCGCCGTGATTTATACAGCCAATATGGTGGCTTATATTATGGCATTCATCGCTTAATGTTATACCCTGCCGATTATGAAAAACCCATTTATCGTTTTGCCGACTACAATTCAGGTATGTATTCCAGCCGCAATGCCAGTTTTCAAAATATGCTCAAAACCTTAAGCGGCAATAAAATTTCCTTAGATGGCGATTTATTGCTTTATGATGGGGGCAGCGTGCGTTCCGATTTAAGCCAAACCGAGCGCATTTTGCAACAACTGTTTGCCAAACAAGGCATCTCGCTCACGCAACGGCAAATTCGCAGCGATTTGAAAAAAGAAAAAAGCAAAAGTTTTGAACAAACAGAAACCTATCAAACCGTTAAAAACTTATATCAAAAGAAAACCAAAAAGAAACCAGCGTATGCCATCATGCCGCAAGTTGTGATTTCAGGGCCTAAATTAAGCCAAAACTACAATACCAACTGGTTTGCCAGCAATGTGGATAAACGCTATCAACGCTGTATGGCAAAAGCCAAAAACATGGCATAGAAAAAGGGTAGCCTTGGGCTACCCTGCTGGATTACTTCACTTGCTCTTTCCAGCGCACTTGTGATTCACGAATCACTTCTTTGGCTTCTTCAATATCACCCCATTTGGTAACTTGAGTGGTGCCTGCTTTTTTCAAATCTTTATAATGATTGAAATGGAACTCAATTTGTTTGATTAATTGGGCGGGTAAATCGGCTAATGTGTTGTACGCATTGCCGTTGTTGCGGTCATCGGCGGGTACCACCACAATTTTATCGTCCACTTCGCCATCGTCTACAAATTTCATCACGCCAATGACTTTGGCTTCCATATAAATACCCGTTGGTAAAGGCGTATCGGTGATGATTAAGGCATCTAATTCATCGCCATCTTCGTCTAAAGTTTGCGGAATAAAACCATAATTGGTGGGTTTTGCAAAAATTAAAGGCTCAACGCGGTCAAGTTTCATCGCACCTAATTGACGATTCCATTCGATTTTGTGATTAGAACCTGCTGGAATTTCAATCACCACGTTAATCACGCCACCATCAACATCGCCTGCATCTAAAATTTGGTTAAAATCTGCCATTGGAGTTTCCTTTAATATAAACAAGGTTGGGAAAAGAGAAAGCAAGGATTATAGCAACAAAGCGTGCATTTCAACGTATCATTCCCACTTTAATTTGCTTAACAAGGAGTATGTACTGAATGTGGCACATCATTGCGATTGGTTATATTTTTGTTACCCTGATGTTTTCACTTGCTCAGCCTTCTGTTGCCAGAATGCTGATTTATTTGGTGTTTTGGACCATTTTGCCCACGCTGTTTATGTTTTGGGTGGTCAAGACGCGGCGGCGCAACAAACGTTTAAAACAAGCCGCCCAACAAGATGCTAAATCCTTGCCCGAATAATACTTTTTCCGTATAATTTCACGGCTCTCCATTTTTGAGCTTTTTTTATTGTTTAACTTTAACGCTCGCACTGCGCGCCAAAAGGGTGCTTTAATCCATAAAGTTCTGTGCGCGGGTGTTTGCTGTAACCCTTTCAAGGAAAAACTATGTCTCAAGTTACCATGCGCCAAATGCTGGAAGCAGGCGTTCACTTCGGTCACCAAACTCGTTACTGGAACCCAAAAATGGAACAATACATTTTTGGTGCGCGTAACAAAATCCACATCATCAACTTGGAAAAAACCTTGCCTTTGTTCCAAGAAGCACAAGAAGTGGTACGCCGTTTGGTTGCCAATAAAGGTACCATTTTATTTGTAGGTACCAAACGTCAGGCGCGTGAAATCGTGCGCGAAGAAGCGACTCGTGCAGGTATGCCTTATGTTGACCATCGTTGGTTGGGTGGTATGCTCACCAACTACAAAACCGTAAAACAATCTATCAAACGCTTGGAAGAAAAAGCGGCTGTATTGGAAAACGCTGAAAACAGCGGTTTCAATAAAAAAGAATTGTTAGACATGACCCGTGAAGTGGAAAAATTGGAACGCTCTTTGGGCGGTATCAAAAACATGAAGGGTTTGCCTGATGCCATTTTTGTGATTGACACGGGCTATCAACACGGTACTTTGGTGGAAGCAGCAAAATTGGGTATTCCTGTGATTGCTGTGGTGGATACCAACAACAGCCCAGATGGCGTGAAACACGTTATCCCCGGTAATGACGATTCTGCTAAAGCCATTCGTTTGTACTGCCGTGGTATCGCTGATGCGGTGTTGGAAGGCAAAAACCAAGCTGTTCAAGAAGTGGTTGCTGCTGCACAACAAGCTGAAGCTGCTGCTGCCGAGTAATATGATTTGTTAAACAAGGGGGCGGCACACTGCCCCTTTTGTTCTTTCTTGCTATACAAAATTTTTAGGAGACAATAATGTCTAACATTACCGCAAAAATGGTTGCCGACTTGCGTGCCGCTACTGGCTTGGGCATGATGGAATGTAAAAAAGCCTTGGTAGAAGCCGAAGGCAATATGGAAAAAGCCGAAGAAATCTTACGCATTAAATCAGGTGCGAAAGCAGGCAAATTGGCAGGTCGTACTGCGGCTGAAGGCGTGTTGGCTTATGCGATTGAAGGCAATGTAGGTGCATTGGTTGAAGTAAACTGCGAAACCGACTTTGTAGCCAAAGATGCAGGTTTTGTGGCATTTGCAAACTTGGTTGCCAAAACGGCTGCTGAGAAAAAACCTGCTACCATCGAAGAATTGAGCGCATTGGTAGAAGAAGAGCGTAAAGCCATTATCGCTAAATTGGGCGAAAATATGTCTGTGCGCCGTTTCCAAGTGATTGAAACTGCCAACAGCTTAACCGCTTATATCCATGGTGCATTGGCAACTGAAGGTGTGTTGGTTGAATTTAAAGGCGCAGAAGAAGTGGCGCGTAAAGTGGGTATGCACATCGTGGCGGCGAAACCTCAATGCGTGGCTGAAAGCGAAGTGGATGCTGAAACCATCGAAAAAGAGCGTCATATCTACACGCAACAAGCCATTGAATCAGGCAAACCTGCTGATATCGCTGCCAAAATGGTAGAAGGTCGCATCAAAAAATTCTTGGCAGAAATCACTTTGAATGGTCAAGCCTTTGTGATGAACCCAGACCAAACCGTTGCTCAGTTCTTGAAAGAAAATGGCGCAGAAGTGGTGTCTTTTGTGCGCTATAAAGTGGGCGATGGCATTGAGAAGAAAGAAGTAGACTACGCTGCTGAAGTGGCTGCTGCTGCTAAAGTGTAAAACTGAATCTTCTTATGATTTCAACACCTGTTAGCAATAACAGGTGTTTTTTTGCGCTTAATTTGATTTAAATGCTAGAAAATGGCGCAAACATACGCTAAATTGTGCCAAATTTAATCAATAAAAAGGTTGTGAATAATGCGACACATTTTGGTTTTATTGTTCAGCGCTTGGATGCTTTTGCCTGCTTGGGCAGAGGATATTCATGCAGGCAAATATGAACGTCAGCTAAAAGGTTATCCTTTGCAAGCGGTGATTGACCAATGGGGGCAGCCTTATGTGGGCGATAAAACTTTGTTTTCAGGCAATCAGAACTATTATTGGCGCAGTTGTTATGATACAGGGCGGGTTTTAACACAATGCCATTATGGTTCATGCGTGAGCCAGCGTGAAACCTTTTGTTGTCGCCAAACGGTGTCGGTGGATAAAAACAATATCATTCAAAGCTATAAACATTCCGATAATGCCCAAGGCAGAGCGCGTTGTTATTCCAGTTTGAATTTTACCGACATTCAAAAATACGCTAAAAATCCTGAGAATGTCTATGGCTATTATGTGGTATCCGATGAATACATCACGGTGATGTTGGAATTGGATAAACAAGTGGCAGAAGAGAAAAAACGCAATCAGATTTGTAACACTTCACATTGTTTAAAAACATTTGAATTTAAAAATACCTGTGCGGCGGTGGCAGAACCATCCGTGGGCTTTACGGGTATGCCTTATCGCAATGTGGAAATATTTTTTGTGAAACATGACGACCCTGAACAAGCCAAGCGAGAAGCGGTTGCCAAATGCACGAAAAAATATGGCGCACAAGCAGGCTGCCAACCTTCTCAAACGCCCCGTCCATTTAATGGATATTTATGCGCCACACCCAATGGGTATCGACAAAAATCATGGTGAAGGTGAGGGTTCTTCAGATGAAGGCGTGGGCGTGGCAGGTGGGCGTTTGGCTAAGTGATACCAAGTAAATAAACGGCTGATGCACAACCATGCCACCCAAAGTTGGCATAATGCCACCACCAAATAGCGAGGATTATCCAGCGAAACAGTGGATTGACCCTTGAGCCAATAGCCCACCGCCCAAGCCCATTCCCACCACGCAGGCAAAGAGAAGGCAACCACAGCCAGTAACCCCAAGCTCGCCCACACCCCAATCGGCATGGCTTGACCTGCTAAAACCGTACGATTTAAGCGCAACAACACCCATAAACCGCCTGCAATAATGGCAATCATACCGCCATTAACCAACACTTGTAGCCAGCTAAACGCAATTTCAGGCGACACAGGCAAATCCCCCGCAGGCAGCTTATCTTGCTGTAAAGCCATGCTTTGCAACACATTGCGTATAAAACCATAGAGCATATCTGCCAAAATCAGCCAAATAGGTAGGGCAGACAAGATTCGTTTCATCTCAAATTCCTTGCGGGTTAATATCCTTCCCTTGGGGGAAGTTCACTCAATTTAGGCGTGGAAACATTTTTCCCCATCAGAATAACACTTCAAGCGGGGCTTGCGATGTTGCCCTAAGTGTTGAAATATTCTCTTCCCTTGTGAAGAGAAAACCAGCAGTGTATCAAAAAACCGCTTGTTTGATGATAACAAGCGGTGTGGGCTTATACATCAGTATGATCCACTAAACCTGCGGCAGTTTGTTCAGGGCGGAAACGCACCGATTGTGGATAAGGGTAAAAATCATCAAATAAACCTTGTTGCAGCCGTTCTTTTTTCCCTTGCCAAAATTCGGCGGTGAGCAAATCATGATGGTGTTGCATAAATACTTGTCGCACATCGGGTTCGCCTAATAAAAACGGCGCAAATTCTTCGGGAAACACATCACCTTTATGCACGGGATACCATACCTCGCCTGACATTTCCATTTCAGGGTTGGGGGCAGGCGGGATTTTGCGGAAATTGCAGTCGGTCATGTATTCAATTTCATCGTAATCATAGAAAATCACGCGCCCAAAGCGGGTCATGCCAAAGTTTTTATACAGCATATCACCAGGGAAAATATTGGCACTCGCCAATTCTTTTAAGGCAAAACCGTAATCAATCACCGCCGCCGCTTTTTCAGCAGGTTGTGCTTTTTGCATAAACAGATTCAAGGGCTTGAGGCGGTATTCAATATAAACATGCTTGATGATGACGAAATCATCGGTTTCTTCAATTTGGCTGGGTGCAAGCGCGCGCATTTCTTGTAAAAATTCTTCATCACAACGCGCTTTGGGTAAAGGCACATTGGAAAATTCTAAAGTATCTGCCATGCGCCCAACGCGGTCGTGTTTTTTAACCAATAAGTATTTTTGGCGCACATATTCGCGGTCAAAATCTTTGTTAGGGCCAAACGTGTCTTTAATCACTTTAAACACATAGGGAAAAGAGGGCAGGGTAAAAACGCTCATCACCAAGCCTTTGACACCAGGGGCAAGGATAAATTTGTCGTTGGAATATTGCAGATGCTGGGTAAATTCGCGCCAGAAAATGTTTTTGCCTTGTTTGTGTAAACCTAATAAGGTGTAGAGGTCGCCATCGGAGCGCATGGGCAGCATTTCGCGCAGAAAACGCACATAGCCGCTCGGCACGGGCATATCCACCAAAAAATAGGCGCGGGCAAATGAAAATAAAACGGAAATTTGTTTGGGGTCGAATAAGGCGGCATCAATCATCAGTTTGCCCTGTGCATCGTGTACAACGGCGAGGGCAAAGGGATGTTTGATGCTGCCATTCACAATTTGTCCGAAAATATAGGCAGATTTGTTGCGATAAAAGGCAGACGATAACACTTGAATGTGTAAGTTTAATTCTTGCGGCGGCCAATCGGTTTGGAAATGGGTGCGTGCGGCTCGCATGATGTTGGCAACATCTTGATTGGGGTGGGCGAACGGTATTTGCCAGTTAAAGTGTTGCAGAATTTGGCGCAAACAGCCGCGTAAGCCTGATTTTTCGGGGTAGAAGGTGCGGAATGTGGGTGGGTCGGAATCGATAAATTCGGTGCTGATGGCAGGTTTAACAAAGATAAAATGGTTATTGAAATATTCTTTGGCTAAGACTTTGGTGGAGACGGAATTGAAGAAGGTTTCGGCAAGTTCGGGTTGTTTGTGATTGACCAATAAGGCGATGTATTCTTTTTTGACGGCTGCCCAAATGTCGTCTGATAGGCATTCTTCATGAAGCTGTTGTCGCAAAATATCCACCGCTTCTTGCACACGTTGATCATACATTTGAATGCGATAGGCAACTAAGTCTTGTATGCCTTTCCAATCGCTTTGTTCAAATAGGGCTTTGGCGCGAGAGGTGGCTTCTTGATAGAGGCGATAGTGTTTATTAAAACCTGCCAGCATGGTTTCGGCAACGGTGTGGGCGGTGGGGCAATTCATGGTTTCTCCTCGTGTGTGAGTGTATTTTTTTGTAACATTATGTTGTTTTAATGAAAAAGGCAAGCTAGAATATGTAAGGATAACGGCATATTGACAAACAGATAATTTGCTTTAAGCGGTGAAATGAGTGGAATATGTCGCAGGGGGTGCTTTTAAAGCGATAAAGTTTTGTGGCAAACCCTATAAATATTTGAAAATAAATCGGAGAAACTTCTATGAATCCCATGTATATCACCTTTGGTGTGTATTTGGCATCTGTGCTGTTAATCGGCTTGGCTGCCTATTTTGCTACGCGCAATTTTGATGACTATATTTTAGGTGGGCGCAGTTTAGGTCCATTTGTAACGGCGATGTCGGCAGGGGCATCGGATATGTCAGGTTGGTTGTTGATGGGCTTACCTGGTGCGATTTATGCCACAGGTTTGAGTGAGGCATGGATTGCGATTGGTTTGACAGTGGGCGCGTATTTCAACTGGCTGTTGGTGGCAGGTCGCCTGCGTATTCATACTGAATACAATAATAATGCGCTGACTTTGCCTGAGTATTTCTTCCACCGTTTTGGGGCGCAAGGCAGGGCAATGAAGGTGATTTCTGCCTTTATTATTTTGTTCTTCTTTACGATTTACTGTGCTTCAGGCGTGGTGGCAGGTGCGCGTTTGTTCCAAAGTTTGTTTGTGGATATGTCGTATCAACAAGCCTTGTGGTTGGGCGCAGGTGCAACCATTGCTTATACCTTTATCGGTGGTTTCTTGGCGGTGAGCTGGACAGACACAGTACAAGCCACCTTGATGATTTTTGCTTTGATTTTAACGCCGATTATGGTGTATTTAGCGGTGGGCGGTGCTGACCAAATGACAATGGCAGTGCAAGCGGCTGCCGCGCAAGCAGGCAAGGAATATGGCAGCTTATTAACAGGCACAACGTTTATTGGCATTATTTCTACGGCAGCGTGGGGTTTGGGCTATTTTGGTCAACCGCATATTTTGGCGCGTTTTATGGCGGCTGAAAATGTGAAATCTTTAGCCAGCGCGCGCCGCATTGGTATGACTTGGATGGTGTTGTGTTTGGGCGGTGCGATTGCAGTAGGTTATTTTGGTATTGCGTATTTTGGCGCACACCCTGAACAAGCAGCTGCCATGCAAGGTAATAATGAACGTGTGTTTATTGCTCTGGCAACGTTGTTATTTAATCCTTGGATTGCAGGGGTGATTTTATCGGCTATTTTGGCGGCGGTAATGTCAACGTTGTCTTGCCAATTATTGGTTTGCTCCAGCGCGATTACGGAAGACTTTTATAAAGGCTTTTTGCGTCCTAATGCACCGCAACAAGAGCTGGTGTGGGTGGGTCGTGTGATGGTGTTGGCGGTAGCGGTGATTTCGATTCTGTTGGCTGCCGACCCTGATAGTAAAGTATTGGGCTTAGTGGCTTATGCTTGGGCAGGCTTTGGTGCAGCATTTGGTCCGGTGGTGATTTTATCGGTATTGTGGAAACGCATGACTGAAAAAGGTGCATTGGCAGGTATGATTGTTGGTGCGGTGGTTGTGGTGTTGTGGGCAGAATATGCCAACCCTGCTTTGAAAGCCGCAGGCTTGCAAACCATGTATGAAATTGTCCCTGGTTTTATCGCCTGTACCTTAGCGGTGATTGCGGTTTCTCTGATGGATAAAGAGCCTTCTAAAGAAATCCAAGAACGCTTTGAAAAAGCCGATGCGGACTACCACGCAGCCAAATAAAGTGAAATTGTTTGACCTGACTGCCTGTGAATCACAGGCAGTTTTTTATAGAATACCGTTTTGTCCTCATCGCCCTCTTGATGCGGAATTTCATCATTTTACGCCTTACAAAATGGGTGGATATTTTCAGAGACGCGATGTAGGCAAGCAATGATGTGGTATAGAGCCAAGAAGAACGAATTGTTGGATTCATCGTGGGCAGAATCAGCCTGTTATAACAAGCTATGCTGCAAGATACACCATCCAATAAGCGACTTTATCGGTTCATATTTTTGAGCCACTGCATCAGCATTTTTCAGCATCATGGCTTGATTAAACCATGTTGCATGATGAACAAACGGTAATCTGAATGAATCCTCATTGACTGTGGCAAATCCCTTGCCCTACCGCGAAATGATTGAATAGTATGGAGAATAGAAAGATGTTTCAATTTGCCCACCCCACCCAATCCCCCTTACGCCAAGCCATTACTGAAGCCTATCGCCGCGATGAAATTGAAGCGGTGGAAGAAATGTTGCGTTTAGGGCAGATGACAGATGATGAACAACGTGCTGCCAACACCTTAGCCCGCCGTTTGGTGAGCCAAGTGCGCGAGAGCCGCAGTAAATCATCAGGTGTTGATGCATTGATGCACGAATTTACCTTATCGAGCGAAGAAGGCGTGGCATTGATGTGTTTGGCAGAAGCCTTGCTGCGTATTCCCGATAATGCGACACGCAATAAGCTGATTCAAGATAAATTAGCCGATGGCGATTGGAAAAGCCATTTGGGTAACAGCCCCTCTTTATTTGTGAACGCGGCAGCTTGGGGCTTGCTGATTACCGGTAAACTTACCACGCCCACCAATGAGCAAAACTTAAGTTCTGCGCTCACCCGTATGCTGGGTAAAGGCGGTGAGCCTTTAATCCGCAAAGGGGTGGATTATGCCATGCGTATGTTGGGCAAACAATTTGTAACAGGGCAAACCATAGACGAAGCCTTGCAAAATGGCAAAGAGCGCGAAAAACTGGGCTATCGTTTCTCGTTTGATATGTTGGGCGAAGCGGCGATGACGCAAGCCGATGCCGACCGCTATTATCAAGATTATGTGAATGCCATTCACGCCATTGGCAAAGATGCTGCTCAGGCGGGTGTTTATGAAGGCAATGGTATTTCCGTGAAACTGTCTGCCATTCACCCACGTTATGCACGCGCACAACATGAACGTGTGATGACCGAATTATTGCCTAAGCTCAAAAACCTGTTTGTATTAGCCAAACAATACAATATTGGTTTAAACATTGATGCCGAAGAAGCCAATCGCTTGGAATTGTCCTTAGATTTAATGGAAGCCTTAGTGTCTGACCCTGATTTAGCAGGCTTTAATGGCATCGGCTTTGTGGTGCAAGGTTATCAAAAACGTTGTCCTTTTGTGATTGATTTCTTGGTGGACTTAGCGCGCCGCAACAATCAAAAATTGATGATACGTTTGGTCAAAGGGGCGTATTGGGACAGCGAAGTGAAATGGGCGCAAGTGGATGGCATGGACGGCTATCCTGTTTACACCCGCAAAGTTCATACCGATATTTCTTATTTAGCCTGTGCGCGTAAATTATTAGACGCACAAGATGCCATTTTCCCTCAATTTGCCACCCACAATGCCTACACCTTATCCGCTATTTATCAAATGGGACAAGGCAAAGAGTTTGAATTCCAATGTTTGCATGGCATGGGCGAAACTTTGTATGACCAAGTGGTGGGCGAAAATAATTTAAAACGCCGTGTGCGCATTTATGCGCCTGTGGGTACGCATGAAACCCTGTTGGCATATTTGGTGCGCCGTTTATTAGAAAATGGGGCGAATTCTTCGTTTGTGAACCAAATTGTGGATGAAAAAATCAGCATTGATGATTTGATTCGCAGCCCATTTGATACCATTGCACAAGAAGGCATTCGTTTGCATCGTGCTTTGCCTTTACCGCGTCAGCTATACAATGGCGAGCGTGTGAACTCGCGCGGTGTGGATTTAAGCAATGAAAATGTGTTGCAAGATTTGCAAGCACAAATGAATGAAGCTGCCCAGCAAAGCTATCAAGTGGCATCGCTTATCAACGGCAAATCGCGTCCTTTTGCAGCAGCGCATGAAGTGAAAAACCCTGCCAATCATGCCGATGTGGTGGGTACGGCATCGTTTGCTAATGCAGAATTGGCGCATGAAGCCGTGAGCATTGCCGTTGCAGCACAAACCGCATGGGCAGCCAAGCCAGCCAGCGAACGCGCCGCCTGCTTACGTCAGTTTGCCGATTTGATGGAAGCCTATACCCCCACGCTGATGATGTTAGCCGTGCGCGAAGCAGGTAAAACCTTGAATAACGCCATTGCTGAAGTGCGCGAAGCCGTTGATTTCTGCCGCTACTACGCCACAGAAGCTGAATTAACTCTCAGCAATCAAGCCAAAGGCTTGGGCGCGATGGTGGCAATTAGCCCTTGGAACTTCCCCTTAGCCATTTTTGTCGGCGAAGTGGTGGCATCATTGGCAGCAGGCAACAGCGTGATTGCCAAACCAGCCGAACAAACCAGCATCATTGCCCATTATGCCGTTTCTTTATTACATCAAGCAGGCGTGCCAGTTGATGTATTGCAACTGGTGTTGGGAGCTGGCGATGTGGGTGCCGCACTCACACAAGATGAACGCATCAGCGGTGTGATTTTCACAGGCTCAACCGAAGTGGCGCGTTTGATTAACCAAAACCTTGCCAAACGCAGCGATACCCCTGTTTTGATTGCCGAAACGGGCGGACAAAATGCCATGATTGTGGACAGCACCGCCTTGCCTGAGCAAGTGTGTGCCGATGTTTTAAACTCAGCGTTTGACTCCGCAGGACAACGTTGCTCCGCATTACGCATCTTGTGTTTACAAGAAGACATTGCTGACCACTTTATCACCATGATTAAAGGTGCGATGAACGAATTGCGCGTGGGCAATCCCGTTGAATTAACCACCGATATTGGACCGGTGATTGATGCAGAAGCCCAGCAAAACCTACAAAGCCATATCGACCGCATGAAAGGCATTGCCAAAGCCTATCATCAAATTGCCTTGCCTGCGGGGGCAGACCAAGCCACCTTTATCGCGCCCATCATGTTTGAACTGAATAATTTAAACGAATTACAGCGCGAAGTATTTGGGCCCGTGTTGCACATTGTGCGTTATCGTGCCGATGAATTGGACAGCTTAATTGACCAAATCAACAACAAAGGCTATGCCTTAACACATGGCGTTCACAGCCGCATTGATGGCACGGTAGAACACATTAAGAGCCGTATTGAAGCGGGTAATGTGTATGTGAACCGCAATATTGTGGGCGCAGTGGTGGGGGTACAGCCATTTGGTGGACATGGTTTATCAGGCACAGGACCCAAAGCAGGCGGACCTTTCTACTTACAACGTTTGAGCAACTTAAAAGAATGGGTGATTCCCCGCTTAAGCCGTATTGGACAAGTGGACGAAGTCGCTTTAAAACGGATCGAAAATCTGTTGCATCAGTTGCCATTAGAACAAGCGCAAAAACGCGAATTGGCAGCAGGATTAGGTAAAGCCCGTGTTCATACCTTGCGTCAAGCAGAAGTGGTATTGGCAGGACCCACAGGTGAGCGAAATGTATTGAGTTGGCACGCACCTAAACAGGTGTGGCTCTATGGTGGCGACTTAAATCAAGCGTTTGCGGCATTCATCGAATTGGCGGCTTCAGGCATCTGCACCGTTGTGGAAACCGATTCACCGTTAGCACAATATGCCAGCCAATTAGAAGGCTTATTGGTGGCACACAGCCGCCCCGAAACCGCAGGCATCAGCCATGTGGTGGCACTAGAAGCCTTGTCAGCAGAATACAAACAATCGTTGGCAAACCAACAAGGCGCGTTGATTCGCATCGTATTGGCAACACAAGGCGTGGATATTTTGCAAGTGTTTGAAGAAATTTCTTGCAGCACCAACACCACCGCCGCAGGGGGCAATGCCAGCCTAATGGCAATGAACGATATGTAAGCCGTGTGCTGACCAAGCTGCCCGATTGGGCAGCTTTTTTGACGCTTGAAACTACACAAATCAGCCTTATATTAGCTTTACTATGAAATTTACATCACTTTTCCGCAAAAAAGGTAAACCCATGACTGAACAAAACCAAGCTATTGATACTGAAAACCCCAATCCTGAAACCCCCGAAACGGCAACCGCCACCCCCCCCACTTATGAAGAATTACAAGCACGAGTGGAAGAACTAGAAGGTCAATTAAAAGACGAACAATTACGCGGTTTAGCCAATGAGCAAAACTTGCGCCGCCGTCATCAAGAAGAAATCTTAGCCACACACAAATTTGCAGGACAAAAATTCGCGGCTGAAATGTTGCCTGTAAAAGATTACCTAGAAATGGCATTGCTTGACCAAAGCGGTAATTTTGATGCCTTAAAAATGGGCGTACAAATGACGCTCAACGAATTGCAAAAAGCCTTTGAAAACACCCAAATCAAAGAAATTAACCCCGCCGTGGGCGAGAAACTCGACCCTCATTTGCATCAAGCCATGCAAACCGAAGAAAGCGAACAAGAACCCAATACCGTGCTTCGCGTGATGAAAAAAGGCTATACCTTAAGCGAACGTGTGTTGCGTCCTGCGATGGTGGTGGTAGCAAAAGCCCCCGAAGCGGCTGCCGAATAACAGGCGGTTTATCAATCAACGGATAACCATGGTTATCCGTTTTAATATGGAAATGAATTTGGATAAGGTTTTGATTTTAAAATTCAAAGTGTTGAAAAAATTTTTGGGCAACACTCTTGAAAAGCAAAAAAATCCCCTTATCTTGCGTGCTAACAGAACAGCAGTCAACAATCAAACTGCTACATGATTGAAATAATTTTTTGGAGTGAAAAAAGATATGGCAAAAGTAATTGGTATTGATTTAGGTACAACCAACTCATGCGTTGCAATTTCAGAAAATGGTCAAACCAAAGTGATTGAAAACGCAGAAGGCGCGCGCACCACGCCTTCCGTGATTGCCTATTTGGATGGCGGCGAAATTTTGGTGGGTGCGCCTGCTAAACGCCAAGCTGTTACCAATGCAAAAAACACCGTTTATGCAGCCAAACGCTTAATCGGTCATAAATTTGAAGATAAAGAAGTACAACGCGATATTGAAACCATGCCATTTGAAATCATCAAATCATCAAATGGCGATGCGTGGGTGAAAGCGCAAGGCAAAGAATTGTCGCCTCCCCAAATTTCTGCCGAAGTATTGCGTAAAATGAAAGAAGCAGCCGAAGCCTATTTGGGCGAAAAAGTAACCGAAGCTGTGGTTACCGTACCTGCTTATTTTAACGACAGCCAACGTCAAGCCACTAAAGATGCGGGTCGCATTGCAGGCTTGGATGTAAAACGCATTATCAATGAGCCAACCGCAGCCGCTTTGGCATTTGGTATGGATAAAGTATCAGGTGGCGACCGTAAAGTTGCCGTATATGACTTGGGTGGTGGTACATTCGATATTTCTATCATTGAAATTGCCGATGTAGATGGCGACAAACAATTTGAAGTATTGGCAACCAATGGCGATACCTTCTTAGGCGGTGAAGATTTTGACCAACGCATCATTGATTACATCATTGCCGAGTTCAAAAAAGAACAAGGCATTGATTTGAAAAACGATGTTATGGCATTGCAACGCTTAAAAGAAGCAGCAGAAAAAGCCAAAATCGAATTGTCGAGCGGTCAGCAAACCGAAATCAACTTGCCTTATATCACCATGGATGCTACAGGTCCTAAACACTTGGCAATGAAAATTACCCGTGCCAAATTTGAGAGCTTGGTGGAAGACTTGATTGAACGTTCTATCGAACCTTGCCGCATTGCTTTGAAAGACGCGGGTTTATCTGCATCAGAAATTAATGATGTGATTTTGGTGGGCGGTCAAACCCGTATGCCTAAAGTACAAGAAGCGGTGAAAAACTTCTTTGGTAAAGAACCCCGCAAAGACGTGAACCCTGACGAAGCGGTGGCAGTAGGCGCGGCGATTCAAGGCGAAGTATTGGGCGGTGGTCGCAGCGATGTATTGTTGTTAGACGTAACACCTTTGTCTTTGGGTATTGAAACCATGGGTGGCGTGATGACTAAACTCATCACCAAAAACACCACCATTCCAACCAAAGCCTCACAAGTGTTCTCAACTGCGGAAGACAATCAATCAGCAGTAACCATTCATGTATTGCAAGGTGAACGTGAACGCGCATCTGCCAACAAATCATTGGGTCAATTTAACTTGGGAGATATTGCACCTGCACCACGCGGTATCCCACAAATTGAAGTTACCTTTGATATTGATGCCAACGGTATTTTGCACGTTTCTGCTAAAGATAAAGGCACAGGTAAAGCAGCGAATATTACCATTCAAGGTTCTTCTGGTTTGAGCGAAGAAGAAATCGAACGCATGGTAAAAGATGCAGAAGCCAATGCTGAAGAAGATAAAAAATTGACTGAATTGGTTGCAGCGCGTAACCATGCAGAAGCCTTGATTCACTCTGTGAAAAAATCATTAGGTGAACATGGCGACAAATTGGAAGCAGACGACAAGGCAAAAGTGGAAGAAGCCTTGAAAGCAGCCGAAGAAGTGGTGAAAGGCGAAGACAAAGCCGAGATTGAAGCCAAAGCTGAAGCCTTAGCCGTTGCCAGTCAAAAATTAGGCGAAATCGTGTATGCACAAGCGCAAGCAGAAGCCAATGCAGGCGGTGCGGAAGCAGGTGCAAGTGCCGATGCAGGTAAGAAAAAAGACGATGATGTGGTAGATGCGGATTTCACCGAAGTGAAAGACGATAAGAAATAATCGTTTGAAGATGAAAAAAGCGTAAGTCGTAAGGCTTACGCTTTTTTATATTATGGGAACTTGTTTGATTGCATTTTCTTGCTTATGATATAAAAATCATTTCAATTTCCTTGCGGATTGAAATCTCTCTTTTGAGGGGAAATGATTCACTAGGGAGAAAGGTGTTTTCCCTATTCAGGTAACACTTGAAGTGGCGCTTGATAGGCTGCTTTGGGTGTTGAAATATCTGCATTGATGGTATTCAGAAGGAAAGTTTATGCAAATTAAATCATTAGGGATGATGGCGGTTTCTGTGGTGGCATTGGCTGCGTGTAACAGCACCCCTCCACAGCAGCCCACTCAACCTTCTCATGCGGCGCGTCCTGCACAGGTTGCAACGTTTGAATGTGATATTGGTTTAGATGCCCAAGTTCGTTATCTTGATAGCGACAGAATTGAAATCAGCATTGACAATCGCCGTGCCGTTTTGTCGTCTGCGGTGGCAGGCTCAGGCGAACGTTATGTGGGTACAACAGGTTTATGGGGGCATGGTGGCGAATGGCATCAAAAAGGTGATTTAGCCTTCTTCAGTTATACAGGCTTACACGGCGCAAAAGGCGACAGTAAGTGTCAGCGTGTTTATCGCTAATTGATTGAAACAGCCCTATGGGGCTGTTTTTTTTAGGTGTACAATCATGATATAGGGATTAACCCACACCAAAGGAGAATCAATGATGAAAGGCTCTAAATTATTTGTTGGCTTGTTGGCTTTAGGCATGATGAATGCGGCATGGGCTTGTGAAGTAACACAGCATGCGATAGGCGGTGTACGCTTGGGCATGACCACCAAACAGGTCAAGCAAACATTCCCAAAAGCCAAAATTAAGCGCATCAGCGATGGCGAGGGGGTTGCCTTGATTTCTATTCTTTTGCAGCCTAAGGTAGAAATATGGGCGCATGCTGATGAGGAAGATGCAGATAAACCTATTAATTTTAATAAAAAAATTACATGGTTATCCAGCTCTTCTCCTGCCTGTAAAACGGCGACAGGTGTGCATACAGGTATGAAGTTGGCAGAAGTGGAAAAGCGTTATGGCAAGTTTCTGAAAATTCAACGGAGCGAAATTGAAGCGCGTGAATTTGCTTATTTTCAAAAACAACCTAAATGGGTTGAAATTCAAGTGGAATCTGGCTCTGGGGTATTCCCTGAAAATGCAGAACTAGCAGCAACAACGCGCCGTTATACAAAAAATGCGGTAGTGGAGCAATTAAGTATTGCAAGCTATTAATGATTGGTAATGAGTCAGCGTCTGAAAGTGATGGGCTTTCAGACGCTTATTTGTTAGCGATAAATTTGGCTGCCTGTTTGCACAAACTCAATGGCTTTTTCTTGCATGCCATGTTGTGCGGCTGCATAGTCGCGCACTTCTTGCGTGATTTTCATGGAACAGAATTTAGGACCACACATTGAACAAAAATGGGCGATTTTTGCCCCTTCCGCAGGCAAGGTCGCATCGTGATAACTTTCCGCGCGTTCGGGGTCGAGGCTTAAATGAAATTGGTCGCGCCAACGAAATTCAAAACGCGCTTTAGACAGCGCATTGTCGCGCAGTTGTGCGCCCACCCAACCTTTGGCGAGGTCGGCAGCATGGGCTGCCAGCTTATAGGTGATGATGCCTGTGCGAACATCTTCTTTATCGGGTAAACCCAAATGTTCTTTGGGGGTAACGTAGCATAACATAGCCGTACCATACCAACCGATATTGGCAGCCCCAATGCCTGAAGTGATGTGGTCATAAGCAGGTGCAATATCGGTAACGAGTGGACCGAGCGTGTAAAATGGGGCATCAAAACAATGTTGTTGTTCTTCGTCCATATTGGCGCGTATGCGCTGCAAAGGGATATGCCCCGGTCCTTCAATCATCACTTGCACATCGTGTTGCCATGCTTGGGCGGTTAATTCGCCTAAGGTGTGCAGTTCGCCAAATTGGGCGGCATCGTTGGAATCGGCAATGCAGCCGGGGTGTAAACCATCGCCTAAACTAAAGGACACATCATAGGCTTTCATGATTTCGCAGATTTCATCAAAATGGGTGTAGAGGAAGTTTTCTTGATGATGCGCTAAACACCATTTCGCCATAATCGACCCACCGCGCGACACAATGCCTGTTAGGCGTTCGGCAGTCAGCGGAATATAGCGCAGTAATACGCCTGCATGAATGGTGAAATAATCTACGCCTTGTTCGGCTTGTTCGATTAAGGTATCGCGGAATAATGACCATGTTAAATCTTCGGCAATACCACCTGTTTTTTCAAGTGCTTGATAAATCGGCACAGTGCCAATCGGCACGGGTGCATTGCGAATCATCCATTCACGGGTTTCATGAATGTGTGCGCCTGTGGATAAGTCCATAATGGTATCTGCTCCCCAACGCAATGCCCACACCATTTTTTCTACTTCTTCCGTTAGGCTAGAGGTAACGGTAGAGTTGCCTAGATTGCCGTTGATTTTCACGCGGAAGTTGCGCCCAATAATCATGGGTTCTAACTCGGGGTGATTGATGTTGGCAGGAATAATGGCGCGCCCTGAAGCCACTTCTTGGCGCACAAATTCGGGGGTGATGTGGTCGGGGTGGGTGGGGAGAGGGGTGCCAAAAGATTCGCCTGCGTGTTGCCGAATGAGTTTGGCATAGCGTGGGTCGCGGAAGATTTGCTCCATTTTGAGCCGTTCGCGTATGGCAACAAATTCCATTTCAGGCGTGATGATGCCTTGGCGGGCATAGTGCATTTGGGTAACGTTGCGACCTGCTTTGGCACGGCGAGGTTGTGTGATGGTTTGAAAACGCAGATGAGCGGTTTGTGGGTCGTGAGCGCGTTCTTTGCCATATTCGCTAGACAAGTGGGCGAGAATTTCGGTATCGCCGCGCTCATCTAACCATGCGCTGCGAATGTGTGGCAAACCTTGTTGGAGGTTGATGGTGGCGTGAGGGTCGCCATAAGCACCGCTGGTGTCATACACAGGAATGGGGGGATTGGCTTCACGACCTTGGTCGGTAACGGTGTCATCTTGATGAATTTCACGCAAGGGAACACGAATATCGGGTCGGCTGCCTGTGAGATATACTTTTTGCGAGCGCGGATAAGCAAATTGAATGCCTAAATGGTGGGAAAGTTGGTTGAGCTGTTGGGCTTCGGTGAGGGTAGTTGAGCGTTTCATGGTCAGACTCCTGTTTCTCAGTTAGACGGATGCAGAAACAGGAGTCAATAAACTGATATTGCCTATGGCAGATAATATTGAAAACTCCCCACGCAAGTATTATCTTGATCGGGTGTAAGGGTAAGTCTCAGCCGCGCATCAGGCGCAGCACCCCTGTTTCAGAACGATGATTAAAACACGATGTGTGTGATTGAGCAACCTACTTGTGTTATCCATGCGATTGACGCAAGGCGGCAATTCGTTCCCGTGCGTGAGGATGGCTATCATAAAAACGTGAATACCATACATCATTCACCAAGCTCGTTGCATTACTGCGATACAGTTTTACCAAAGCCCGTATTAAATCATCGGCAGATGCGTGTTGGGCGGCAAAACGGTCGGCTTCAAATTCATTTTGGCGCGACATCAAACTGGCAAGCGGTGCAAAGGGGAGTGTAAACACAGGTAATACCAATAAAAACAGCAACAATGCCATGGCATGACTGGCATATTGCACCCCCAAACCTTGATAAAACGCAGGCTCTTGAATCAACAAACCAAGTATAAACAACACCGCCAAAGTGAGCGCAAAGCGTACCCCCATTTGCTGTTGAATATGCTGGTGTTTAAAATGTCCCAACTCATGCGCCAATACCGCTTCCACTTCAGCAGGCTGCATATCTTTTAACAACGTATCAAAAAACACAATGCGCTTGTTGTCGCCCAAACCCGTGAAATACGCATTGGCATGCCCCGAACGTTTGCTGCCGTCCATCACAAAAATACCCTTGCTTTTAAACCCTGTGCGTGTGAGCAGTTGCTCAATCCGCGCATGTAAATCCGCATCTTCCAAGGGCTTGAATTGATTAAACCAAGGCGCAATCCATTTGGGAAACGCCCACAACAGCAACAAAGAAAAGCCCAACCAAAACAGCCACACCCATAACCACCATAATGTACCGCCTATGCCCATCAAATAAATCACCCCATACATTAACGGTACACCGATTACCATCGCCAATATCGCCCCTTTGATGCGGTCGCTGATAAACGTTGCCATGGTTGTTTGATTAAAACCAAACCGCGCTTCCAAACGAAACGTGTGATACCACTCCATAGGCAAACTCAAGACACTGCTTACCACCCCAAACAAACCGATTAATAACACCCCTTGCGTTAATGGACTGGCTGACCATTTCCCTGCCAATGCTGCCAACACATTCAAGCCACCCCCTAAAGTCAATACCAACAAAAATAAGGCATCAAATAACACCCGCCAACGTGCCAAACGCTGCTTGGCTAAAGCATAGTCGGCGGCTTTTTGATGCTCCGCCAAGCTAACCGCCGCCACAAAATCAACAGGCACTTCTGCACGATGTTGTAACACCGCCCGACTTTGCCGAATCGACAAATAAAGCTGCAAACCAGTAGAAAAAACAAAGAAAAATAAAAATAAGCCCGTTATCCAAGAAGCCGACATACTGAACCTTAATGTATTCAAAACAAAATAATAAAGAGGAGAGGGTGCAATGTAGCAGATTGTTGCGTAAGTGTCGCGCTCTTCCTCGTAACCCATTTGAGTGAACCCATAAGCTCATCAAACAACAAGCGAGTAGATGTTTGGCGTGATGAAATTTGCTGGATATGTTGTTGTTTATCAAAAAATAAATCACAAATCTAATTGTTTTGTTTAGGTTTTTATGGGTTTTGTTAGTAAATAGTTAAGTTTTTTTTTGATTAATTAAGCACAAGAAAAAGAATGGAAAAACGATGACAGATTAAAATATCAGCCGTCTTATTAATATAATTGATAACCATTATCAATTAATAATTGAAATTATTGAACTTTTTTTAACATTTTTTCGGCTTCAACTTTTAATCATTAACAAATTTGGCTAAAATGGGTTAGATTTACTCTCGCTATTTGCAATTGCATTAACTATAGGTGCGAAACCATGTTGGCAAACTATTTTCCCGTCTTAATCTTTCTGCTGATAGGCTTATTTGCAGGGATTTTGTTCCTATTATTGGGCAATATCTTAGGTCCTAAACGCCACTATCATGAAAAAGACACGCCTTTTGAGTGCGGTTTTGAAGCCTTTGAAAACGCACGGATGAAGTTTGATGTGCGTTATTACTTGGTGGCAATACTGTTTATTCTGTTTGATTTAGAAGTGGCATTTATGATTCCGTGGGCAGTAGTATTTAAAGACTTGATTGCCTCACATGGACAATATGCTTTCTGGTCAATGTTTGTGTTCATCGTGGTGCTCACGGTGGGCTTTATCTATGAATGGAAAAAAGGTGCGCTGGAATGGGAATAGAAGGCGTTTTGAATAAAGGCTTCGTAACCGCCAGCGCGGATACGGTGCTGAACTATGTGCGTACAGGCTCATTGTGGCCAGTAACATTTGGTTTGGCGTGTTGTGCGGTAGAGATGATGCAAGCGGGTGCTTCGCGTTATGACTTAGACCGCTTCGGAATTATTTTCCGCCCCTCGCCACGTCAATCCGACTTAATGATTGTTGCAGGAACATTGTGTAACAAAATGGCACCTGCGCTGCGCCGTGTGTATGACCAAATGGCAGAACCGCGTTGGGTGTTGTCTATGGGTTCGTGTGCCAATGGCGGGGGCTATTATCACTATTCTTATTCTGTGGTGCGCGGTTGCGACCGTATTGTGCCCGTAGATGTTTATGTCCCTGGTTGTCCGCCCACTGCTGAAGCCTTGATTTATGGTTTGATTCAGTTGCAAGGCAAAATCAAACGGACTTACACCATTGCCCGCCATTAGGAGAACGAGATGCATGTAAATGATTTGTATCCAGTTGTCCAAAATGTTTTGGGCGACCAAGCCAGCCAAGTGATTTTGGCATTGGGCGAAATTACCGTTGAGTGTGTGCCTGAACATTATCTCAATGTGATGACCACTTTGCGCGACCATGCCGATTTGCATTTTGAATCTTTAGTTGATTTGTGCGGCGTGGATTACAGCACCTATAAAAACGAACCATGGGAAGGCAAACGCTTTGCCGTGGTGAGTCAGTTGGTGTCTATCAAAAACAATCAACGTATTCGTGTGCGCGTGTGGGTGCAAGACGATGACTTCCCTGTGGTGGACTCGGTTACTGAAATTTATAACAGCGCCGATTGGTATGAACGCGAAGCCTTCGACTTATATGGCATTCTGTTTAACCATCACCCCGATTTGCGCCGTATTCTGACCGATTATGGTTTTGTGGGACATCCTTTCCGCAAAGATTTCCCGATTTCTGGTTATGTTGAAATGCGTTATGACGAAACCGAGAAACGCGTGGTTTATCAACCCGTAACCATCGAGCCGCGCGAGATTACACCGCGCATCGTCCGCGAGGAGAACTACGGTGGCTAACAAATTAAGAAATTACACCATCAACTTTGGTCCACAACACCCTGCCGCGCACGGTGTATTGCGTATGATTTTGGAATTGGACGGTGAAACCATCGTTCGTGCCGACCCGCATATTGGTTTATTGCATCGTGGCACCGAAAAATTGGCGGAAACCCGCACTTATTTGCAAGCCTTGCCTTATATGGATCGCTTAGACTACGTTTCTATGATGGTCAATGAGCAGGCGTATTGCTTGGCGGTTGAAAAATTAATTGGTATTGAAGCACCGATTCGCGCCCAATATATTCGTGTGATGTTTGCCGAAGTAACCCGTATTTTGAATCACTTAATGGGCATCGGTTCACACGCTTTGGATATTGGCGCAATGACGGTATTCCTATATGCCTTCCGCGAGCGTGAAGAGCTGATGGATTTATACGAAGCCGTGTCAGGTGCGCGTATGCACGCAGCGTATTTCCGCCCGGGTGGTGTGTATCGTGATTTGCCCGACTTTATGCCTAAATATGAATCGAGCAAATTCCGCAATGCTAAAGTGTTGAAAAAACTGAACGAAGCGCGTGAAGGCACTATGCTTGACTTTATTGAAGCCTTTACCAATCGTTTCCCATCTTGTGTAGATGAATATGAAAGTCTGCTCACCGACAACCGTATTTGGAAACAGCGTACCGTCGGCATCGGCGTGGTTTCGCCCGAGCGCGCCCTGCAAAAAGGCTTTACCGGCGTGATGTTGCGTGGTTCAGGTGTGGAGTGGGATATTCGTAAAAAAGCACCGTATGATGCTTATGCCAATGTAGATTTTGATATTCCTGTGGGCGTGAATGGCGACTGCTACGACCGCTATTTGTGCCGTATCAACGAAATGCGCGAATCTAACCGCATTATCAAACAATGTGTGCAATGGCTTAAAGCCAACCCCGGCCCTGTTATCGTTGATAACCATAAAGTTGCTCCGCCCAAACGCACCGAAATGAAAATGGGTATGGAAGACTTGATTCACCATTTCAAACTGTTTACCGAAGGCATGCATGTGCCTGAAGGCGAAACCTATACCGCCGTTGAACATCCGAAAGGCGAATTTGGCATTTATATGATTTCTGATGGTGCCAATAAACCTTATCGTCTGAAAATTCGCGCCCCCGGCTTTGCCCATTTGCAAGGCATGGACGAAATGGCGCGTGGTCATATGTTGGCAGACGTGGTTGCCATCATCGGTACGCAAGACATCGTATTCGGGGAGGTAGACCGATAATGTTATCCGCAGAATCTTTAAAATTGATTGATGTTGAGTTGGCAAAATATCCTGCCGACCAACGCCGTTCCGCCATCATGGGTGCATTGCGTATTGCCCAAGAAGAAAAACGTTGGCTTAGCCCTGAAATCATTGAGTTTGTGGCAAACTATGTGGGTATCGCGCCTGCTGCCGCCTATGAAGTCGCCACGTTTTATAATATGTATGACCTTGCACCTGTGGGCAAATACAAGCTCACCGTTTGCACCAACTTGCCTTGTGCATTGCGTGGTGGTGTGAGCGCAGGCGAGTATTTACAGAAAAAACTCGGTATTGGTTATGGCGAGACCACACCCGATGGCTTATATACTTTGGTAGAAGGCGAATGCATGGGGGCGTGTGGTGATGCGCCTGTGATGTTGGTAAACAATCACAAAATGTGCAGTTTTATGACCGAAGAAGCAATTGAGAAAAAATTGGCGGAGTTAAACTGATGGCTATTTTTCAATCTGGCGTGATTTTTGACCAAGTCGATACCCATAATCCTGATTGCTGGACGTTAGCAGAATATGTGAAACGTGGCGGCTATAAAGCCTTGCGTAAAATCTTGGTGGAAAAAATTTCCCAAAATGATGTGATTGATGAAGTGAAAACTTCGGGTTTGCGCGGTCGGGGGGGTGCAGGCTTTCCCACAGGTTTGAAATGGAGCTTTATGCCCCGTTCTTTCCCCGGTGCGAAATATGTGGTTTGTAATACCGATGAAGGCGAACCCGGTACCTTTAAAGACCGCGACATCATCAATTTCAACCCTCATGCTTTGATTGAGGGCATGATTATTGCAGGCTATGCCATGGGCGCAGAAGCAGGCTATAACTATATTCATGGCGAGATTTTTGAAGGTTATCAGCGTTTTGAAGCCGCGCTTGCTGAAGCCCGCCAAGCAGGTTATTTAGGCAAAAATATCATGGGCTTGGGCTTTGATTTTGAATTATTTGCCGCGCATGGTTATGGTGCTTATATTTGCGGTGAAGAAACCGCTTTGCTGGAATCATTAGAGGGCAAAAAAGGTCAGCCACGCTTTAAACCGCCTTTCCCTGCATCTTTTGGTTTATATGGCAAACCTACCACCATTAATAACACCGAAACTTTTGCGTCTGTGCCTTTTATTATTCGTGATGGCGGCAAAACTTTTGCCGAACAAGGCATTGAAAACGCAGGGGGTACGAAGCTGTTTTCAATTTCAGGTCATGTGGAGCGCCCTGGTAATTATGAAGTGCCATTGGGTACGCCGTTTGCCAAATTATTGGAAATGGCAGGTGGCATGAAAGATGGTAAAAAGCTCAAAGCGGTGATTCCAGGGGGGTCATCTGCACCTGTATTGCCTGCCGATATTATGATGGGCTTAACGATGGACTATGATGCCATTGCCAAAGCAGGTTCCATGTTGGGTTCTGGCGCAGTGATTGTGATGAATGAAGACGTTTGTATGGTGAAAGCCTTAGAGCGTTTGAGTTATTTCTACCATGAAGAATCATGTGGGCAATGTACGCCTTGCCGTGAGGGTACAGGCTGGTTGTATCGCATTGTGCATCGCATCGCAAGCGGCAAAGGTCGCCCTGAAGATTTAGAGCTGCTAGATTCGATTGGTAACAATATGGCAGGTCGCACCATTTGTGCGTTGGCTGATGCGGCGGTATTCCCTGTACGCAGTTTCACCAAACATTTCCGCCATGAGTTTGAACACTATATCGAACATGGCAAACCTGAAAAAGAACATAAGTGGTGTTAAATTGAATTTGGGCATCTTGCTCAATATCCAACAGCTTACACTCCAAAAACCTTTAAAAAACCGTAACTAGGAAACACACCATGTTACAAATTCAAATTGACGGTAAACAGATAGCAGTCCAGCAAGGCGCAACGGTAATGGAAGCAGCGCACGAGCTGGGTACTTATATTCCGCATTTCTGTTATCACAAAAAATTATCTATTGCCGCCAACTGCCGTATGTGTTTGGTGGAAGTGGAAAAAGCACCTAAACCCTTGCCCGCCTGCGCCACACCTGTAACCGATGGCATGGTGGTGCATACGCATTCTGCCAAAGCCAAACAAGCGCAAGAAGGCGTGATGGAATTTTTGTTGATTAATCACCCTTTAGATTGTCCGATTTGCGACCAAGGGGGGGAATGTCAGCTGCAAGATTTGGCGGTGGGTTATGGTAAATCGTCTAGCCGCTATCAGGAAGAAAAACGCTCAGTAGTGGGCAAGGATATGGGACCTTTGGTGTCGGCGGCAGAAATGAGCCGTTGTATCCATTGCACCCGTTGTGTGCGTTTTACGGAAGAAATTGCAGGGATGCAGGAAATCGCGATGGCAAATCGTGGTGAGTTTTCTGAAATCATGCCGTTTATTGGTAAAGCGGTGGAAACGGAATTGTCGGGTAATGTGATTGATTTATGTCCTGTGGGTGCATTAACCAGTAAGCCATTCCGTTATGATGCGCGTTCATGGGAATTGAGTCGCCGTAAATCGATTTCAGCACACGATGCTTTAGGCAGTAATTTAATTGTGCAAACTAAAGACCATACGGTGCGTCGTGTCTTGCCTTTGGAAAATGAGGCGATTAATGAATGTTGGATTGCCGACCGCGACCGTTTTGCTTATGAAGGTTTGTATCATGAGAGCCGTTTGAAAACGCCTAAGATTAAGCATGGTGGCGAATGGCATGAGGTGGATTGGCAAACTGCATTGGAATATGTGCGTAAAACTTTAGACTGTATTCAAAAAGAAGACGGTAAAGACCAAATTGGTATTTGGGCGAACCCGATGAATACGGTGGAAGAGTTGTATTTAACGAAAAAGCTGGCAGATGGCTTAGGCATCAAGCATTTAACCACGCGCTTAAGACAGCAAGACCATCGCATTAATAGCGGTTTGCGCGGTGCGTTATGGTTAGGGCAGGGGATTGAAAGTTTGGCTCATGCCGATGCGGTGTTGGTGATTGGGGCGAATTTGCGTAAAGAGCAACCTCTGCTTACGGCACGTTTACGCCGTGCTGCCAAAAATGGCATGGCATTGAATATTTTGGCATCTAGCCCTGAAACGCTGTATATGCCTTTAAGCGCACAAGAAGTGTTGCATCCTAATGAGTGGACGTTGCGTTTACAAGGTTGGGTGCAAAATCTCAGCAGTACCATTCCAAATAGTCTGAAATCTGCTGAAAAATCGGCCATTATTTTAGGTGCAGAGGTGCAAAATCATCCTGATTATGCGGCTATTTATGCAGCAGCACAGGAATTAGCCAGCGCAACAGGTTCAACTTTGGGTATTTTGCCACAAGCTGCGAATAGTGTCGGCGCTGATATTTTAGAAGTGAACATGGGGCAAACGATATTGGAAATGCAAGCACAGCCGAAAAAAGCGGTGTTGCTGTTCAATGTTGAGCCTGATGTAGATGTGGCAGGCGGTGCGGCAGCAGTGACGGCGTTGAAACAAGCGCAAAGTGTGATGGCATTTACACCGTTTGAAAGTGAAACCTTGCGTGAAGTATGTGATGTGATGTTGCCCATCGCGCCTTTTACTGAAACTTCAGGCAGTTTTATCAATATGGAAGGTCGTTTGCAGTCGTTCCATGGTGTAGTGAAAGGCTTGGCAGATTCGCGTCCTTTGTGGAAAGTGTTGCGCGTATTGGGCAATGTGTTTGAATTGCAAGGGTTTGAGTTTAATAGCAGTGAGCAAGTGTTAGCCGAAGCCATTCAGCCTAGCAGTTTGCCAACTAAGCTCAATAATTCTGTGAATGTGGTGGCGCGTGCCAATCAGCCAACTAATGTGTTGTTGCGTGTGGGCGGTGTGGGCATTTATCACACAGATGCGATTGTACGCCGTTCTGCGCCATTGCAAGCGACCAGTCATGCCCAAACACCTGTGGCGCGTGTTCATTCTGCAACGTTAGCGCAATTAGGTTTGCAAGATGGTGCGATGGCTATGGCAAAACAAAATGGTGCAAGCGTGCAGGTGCAAGTGCTTGCTGATGATGGTTTACCTAAAAATGTGGTGCATCTGCCGTTGCATGGTGATAATGCGGCATTGGGTGCGATGATGAACACGATTGAATTGGCAGGAGCTTGATGATGCAAGAGTGGTTCCAATCTTTGTTGGGGCAGGATATTGGCTTGGTGGTGTCGATTCTGGTCAAAATCGTGATTATCCTTGTGCCCTTGATTTTAACGGTGGCATATTTAACCTACTTTGAACGTAAAGTGATTGGTTATATGCAGTTGCGCGTAGGTCCTAATGTAACAGGTCCTTGGGGTTTGATTCAGCCGTTTGCAGACGTATTAAAGTTGCTGTTTAAGGAAGTAACCCGTCCAAAATTATCAAATAAAGCCTTGTTTTATATTGGTCCGATGATGTCGCTGATGCCTGCGTTTGCAGCATGGGCGGTGATTCCTTTCTCTGATGAATGGTTGCTGACCAATGTGGATGCGGGCTTGCTGTATATTTTGATGATTACTTCGTTA
>JBHADP010000093.1:0-7777 GCA_041855125.1 Neisseria sp.
CTGTAACCTGTGAAAACGGCGAATACAAATTGGTAGAAGGTTTGGAAATTGATGAATTCAGCCAAGAGCGCATCAATGTTACCTTGAAAGAATTGGAAGAAGAAAAAGCAGGTGTTGCCCACTTGCTCTAATAGGCTAATCCGTTAGCTAAAGCCCTATGTGATGATACATAGGGCTTTACTTTTGTTTGCATTTTATTGCAAGTGATTTGATTGATATTCCACACCAAAGGGCTTATTTTAGCGATTCAGTTTGTTACCCGCTTTTCACAGAAAGGCTTTTTTTATGACACAACCCTCTCCTGACGATTTTATTCCCTCGTTTCGCCGCCGCAAATTAGATGAGCCTAGTTTTTTGCAAAAAGTGGCGCAATTTGCCGCACGGCTGGGCGAACCTGTGGTGAAACAATTATATGCCTTATATTTTATATATAAATCACCGCATACCCCCAAACGCGCTAAATGGATTATTGTGGGTGCATTGGTATATTTTTTAAGCCCTATCGACAGTATTCCTGATTTATTAGGGCCTTTGGGGTTTACCGATGATATTGCTGTTTTGGCATTGGTTTATACACAAATGAAAGCGTATTTAACCGATGAAATTAAGATGCGCGCACAAGCCGCAGTAGATGAATTATTGAAAAAATAATATTCAAGCCGATGTATCATCACATCGGCTTTTTAGATGATGCAATCATATTATTGCAAAGGCTGCATGTTCATCAATTCCATTAAGAAATTGGTAAATGCAGGGTTAGTGGGCTTGTTGGTCATATTGGGCCAACGTTGTTGCCAACCTTTTAAAGCATTTTGAATATACAGTTTAGATTGCTCGGTGGTAATGGCGCCGCGTTGGCTGTCCACCGCAGAGCGCAGATACACTTCGTAAACATTATCATCAACGGGGTTTTTACCCACTAATTGAATCCGATAACGATTCAAATATTGTGCAGCTTGCACTTTGGTGATTTGACCCTTGCCAACTTGGTCGCTCAAGCGCGTGGCTTCAAAACGGATTTTTGCCACATCCGAATAATGCGAATTGCTTAAACGATAGCCTTCATTAACGCTACTGGTGCCGTCCACATTAATGGGACGCACAGGCACTTCTGCAATCGTTGGCACATAGACTGTATTACAACCCGTTAATGCGGCTGTGAGGAAAATAAGTGGGAGATATTTTTTCATCATTGTTCCTTACTGGTGGAAACTTTACCATACTAGATTGGATTATGAATGGAGGAAGTTTATCCCTTCTCATTCTTAACCAAATATGAGTTAGCAAGTTTTTGCTTTCTTCTGCTGCCAACATTTTTTCATTATATAACAAAACAGCAGGCAGTTTAACAAAACGACCTGCTGTTTCTCGCACGAAAATCGCTTATTGCAAGCGTAAATCCGCCACACATTGTTTGTCGCGTGCTTCAAAAGCGGCAGCCCCTCCTAATAAATCAAGCTGCTGCTGTGGGCTTAAGCTGCTAAAGGTTTCAATTTGCTTAGGCGTGAGCTTATCCAATGGTTTGTCCCACATACACACGCAATAATCAGCAATCAGTTGTTCTGATTGGGCATTGAGTCCCCGCGCTTTTAAATCGGCTTGCCATTTATCGGTAAACGGCACGTTTTTGATACATGATTCAACTGCACGGGCTTTAAATTGCGGCTTGGTCATGGCGCATTGTGATAGGAAAAAGAAGCCTGCAAATAATAATGCAATCACCCAAAGCCAAATGCGAATGGTGCGAATTTTGGCTTTAGCTTTGCGTTCTTTTTCGGCACGCGCTTTGGCATCATCGTCTGATGGCGTTTTATCCATTTCGACCATGCAAGCTCTCCATGCGTATCATCACCACGGGTTCATGTACCACATCTAAGGCTTCAATATCATGAATGGCGGCTTTGATTTGTTTTTCTACTGTACTATGAGTCAAAATCACAATTTCAGCCGTATCGCCATTAATCACGCCTTTTTGAATCAAGGCTTCAATAGACACCGCTTGTTTGGCTAATAAATTGGCAATTTGCCCCAACACCCCTGGTTTATCCGATGCTTGTACACGCAGATAATAGCTGCTGACAATTTCATCCATCGGCAAAATGGTTTGTGCTTTGACTTGGCTGGGTTGGAATGCCAAATGAGGAACACGATTATCCGTGTCTGCTGTAATCAAGCGGCTGATGTCGATAATATCGGCAACCACCGAGCTGGCAGTTGGCAATGCGCCTGCACCTGCGCCGTAATATAAGGTTTCGCCTACCATATTGGCATCTACTCGCACCGCATTCATCACACCATTCACATTGGCAATCAAACGGCATTCAGGGACTAAAGTCGGATGAACACGCAATTCAATGCCTTTATCGGTTTTGCGCGTAATGCCCAATAATTTAATGCGATAACCCAATTCTTCCGCATATTTAATATCGCGGCTGTCGAGCTTGCTGATGCCTTCCAAATAGCAGGCTTTAAAATTCACGGGAATACCAAATGCCAATGCCGACATAATGGTAATTTTATGCCCTGCATCGTGTCCTTCAATATCAAAAGTAGGGTCGGCTTCGGCATAGCCTAATGCTTGCGCCTCTTTCAACACATCAGCAAACGCGCTGCCCTTTTCACGCATTTCACTCAAAATAAAATTGCTGGTGCCATTAATGATGCCTGCAATCGACTGAATATTGTTGGCTGCCAAACCTTCGCGCAAGGCTTTAATAATCGGGATACCGCCTGCCACCGCCGCTTCAAATTGCACCATCACATTTTTTTGTTCTGCCAATGAAAACACTTCATTACCATATTCGGCTAATAATTTCTTATTTGCCGTAACAATATGTTTACCATGTTCAATGGCTTCCAATACCAAATCTTTGGCTAATTCCGTTCCCCCAAATAATTCCACCACAATATCAACATCAGGGTGTCTGGCAACTTCAAATGGGTCGGTAGTGATTAAGGTGCTGGCAGGACAACATTCACGGGCTTTTTCTACATGACGCGTAGAAACCATAAACACATTCACATCGCGTCCTAAACGGCGGCTGATTTCTGCCGCATTATCACGCAAAACATTGACTGTGCCTTTACCCACAGTTCCCAAACCCAAAATACCGATGTTGATAGGCTTCATCGTGTCTCCTTGTTAAGCCATGAAGGATTAGTATAAACTTCCCACGCCGTGAAAAAACCGAAAAAGCCCAATTACCCCAAATGGGCTTGGTATGACTTTTTCATTTTTCTCACGCTGTTTACAAAGGAAGCGCAGTATCCAAAAACTGTGAATCCTACCCCAATTTACTTGTTTTTGCACCTGATTTATTCATTTCTGAAAGCCATCTCTATGCAATTTGAAGAACACACCTCATCGGGTTCATGGGTGATTCACAGTTACCAAACAGGCAAACTTGAAATTAATGGCAACACCCACACCCAAGCCATCTGTTTATTAGACCATGAATGTTTACCCTGCCCCGAAACCACGGCTCAATCACTCACTGCTGATTCTTTTTTATCTCTACTTGCCACCCATACCGCGCCTGAAGTGATTTTGGTGGGTACAGGCGAAAAACAATATTTTCTACACCCTAAAATTGTGGCAACACTTGCCGCGCAAGGTATTGGCTTGGAAAGCATGAATACGGCTTCCGCCTGTCGCACATTGATGATTTTGCAAAGTGAAGGACGGCGAGTGTGGGCATGGTTGTTTCCCTAAGCGCAGTGATGGCTATTGTATTTACATAAAATCACACTCAAACACGGGGCAATCGCAAGTTAACAATTTGATTTTTATCAAAATGGTAAAAAACATGGTAACAATCGCATCATTTAGGTAAAATTAAGTATGTGATTTTTCCCCATTTCTTGTTCATCAACAATGTTCCACCCTCTCAAGCAAAGGGGAGGAATCTCATTCGGTTTTGAATATCCCTGCTGCATCAGTGCATACGCTCAGCAGCAAAGGCAATGCCATCTTAGCAATATTGTTTTGCAACGGGGCTGCTATGTTGAAGTGTGTTGCTTCACCCTAGCAGTCATTATTTCAGTTTAATACAGTAGTGCAAAAACATGATTAGAATTAAGCAAGGTTTAGACCTGCCTATTGCAGGCAAACCCGAACAAGTGATTCATGAAGGCAAGCCCATTCATGAAGTGGCTGTGTTGGGTGAAGAATATGTAGGCATGCGTCCTTCCATGAAGGTGCAAGAAGGAGAGCAAGTTAAAAAGGGTCAAATACTCTTTGAAGACAAGAAAAATGCAGGTGTGTTTTTTACTGCGCCTGCCAGTGGTACGATTAAAGCGATTCATCGAGGTGAAAAACGTGTTTTGCAGTCGGTGGTGATTGCGGTAGAAGGCGATGAACAAATCACATTTAATCGTTATCCTGCTGAGCATCTCGATAAACTCAATCAGGCAGAAGTGTTACAAAATCTGCAAGCCTCTGGTTTATGGACTGCCTTTCGCACCCGCCCTTTTAGCAAAATCCCTGCTATTGATGTGTTGCCCACCGCTATTTTTGTCAATGCAATGGACACCAATCCATTGGCTGCCGACCCGCAAGTGGTGATTCAAGACCGTGCTGATGATTTTGTTCATGGTTTAACAGTCTTAAGCCGTTTAGATACCAAGATTCATGTTTGTAAAGCCGCAGGAGCGACCATTCCTACTTTCCATGCGGCAAATTTATTGGTACATGAATTTGGGGGTCCTCACCCCGCAGGCTTAACAGGCACACATATTCATTTTATTGAACCTGTTAGCCTGAAAAAAGTGGTGTGGAGCATCAATTATCAAGATGTGATGGCGATTGGTAAATTGTTTACGACAGGCGAATTAGATGTATCGCGTGTGGTGGCATTGGGAGGACCTCAAGTTCATCGTCCACGCCTGCTGCGTACCCAATTAGGGGCGAAGGTGTCTGAATTGGTGGCGGATGAGTTAAAAACAGGCGAGAGCCGTGTGATTTCAGGCTCGGTGTTAAGCGGTGCGATTGCAACGGGTGTACACGATTATTTAGGTCGCTATCATTTGCAGGTTTCTGTGATTGCGGAAGGTCGGGAAAAAGAGTTTTTTGGTTGGTTTGTTCCCAGCGCCCATAAATATACGATTACCCGTACTACTATCGGTCATTTCTTAAAAAATAAGTTGTTCCCTTTAACGTCTTCTTTGCAAGGCAGCGAACGGGCGATGGTGCCGATTGGTTCGTATGAGCGTGTGATGCCTTTGGATATTCTACCCACTTTGTTATTGCGTGATTTGATTGTGGGCGACACGGATAGTGCGCAAGCCTTGGGCTGTTTGGAATTAGACGAGGAAGATTTGGCATTATGCAGTTTTGTATGCCCTGCCAAATATGAGTATGGTTCACTCTTGCGTAATGTGCTGGATAAGATTGAGAAAGAGGGTTGAAAATGGGATTGAAACATTTTTTTGAGAAAATCGAGCCTAATTTTCTACCAGGTGGCAAGCATGAAAAATGGTATGCGCTTTATGAAGCGATTTCGACTATTTTTTATACACAAGGTCAGGTAACGCATAAGGCTTCGCATATTCGCGATTCGATGAACTCAAAGCGTATGATGACTTTGGTGTGGCTGTCGTTATTTCCTGCTATGTTTTATGGCATGTATAACGCAGGTTCGCAAGCCATTATGGCAGTCAATCATTTGGGTTTGTTAGACCACAATATTGCAACAGATTGGCATTATGCTTTAGCCAATCTGTTGGGCATCACGCTCACGCTGGATGCGGGCGTACTCAGTAAATTTTTACTGGGCGCGATATTTTTTGTGCCGATTTATTTAACGGTGTTTATTGTAGGCGGCATTTGGGAAGTGCTGTTTGCTGTGATTCGCAAGCATGAAGTGAATGAAGGTTTTTTTGTAACGTCTATTCTGTTTGCTTTAATCGTGCCACCTACTTTACCGCTTTGGCAAGCTGCTTTGGGTATTACATTTGGTGTGGTGGTTGCCAAAGAGGTGTTTGGCGGCACAGGTAAAAACTTTATGAATCCTGCATTGGCTGGACGTGCATTTTTATTCTTTGCCTATCCTGCCAATATTTCAGGTGATACAGTATGGACTGCTGTGGATGGTTATTCAGGTGCGACTGCTTTATCGCAATGGGCAGCCGAAGGCGCAGCAGGTTTGAAACATGTGGTTACGGGTCAGCCCATCACTTGGCTAGATGCGTTTATTGGTAATATCCCCGGTTCTGTGGGCGAAGTCTCTACTTTAGCCTTAATCATTGGTGGTTTGTTTATTGTGTTTGCGCGGATTGCGTCTTGGCGCATTATTGCAGGCGTGTTCTTGGGCATGGTGGCAACGTCATTGTTGTTTAACTTAATCGGTTCAGAAACCAATCCGATGTTCTCGATGCCTTGGTATTGGCATTTGGTGGTAGGCGGTTTTGCGATTGGTATGATTTTTATGGCAACCGACCCTGTATCGGCTTCGTTTACCAATGTGGGTAAATGGTGGTATGGCGCATTGATTGGGGTAATGTGTGTGTTGATTCGCGTGGTCAATCCCGCTTATCCAGAGGGCATGATGCTGGCTATTCTGTTTGCCAACCTATTTGCTCCGATTTTTGACTATTTCGTTGTTCAAGCAAATATCAAGCGTAGGAGATTGCGTAATGGCTAAGTTTGATAAAGACAGTTTTAGCGGCACGATTATCGTTGTGCTGGTGATTAGCTTAATTTGTTCGGTGATGGTGGCAGGTTCGGCTGTGGGTTTGAAACCTTTGCAAACCGAGAAAAAATTGCTGGATAAACAACGCAATATTTTAAGCGTGGCGGGTTTGTTGGAAGACAATACCGATGTGCCACAAGTTTACGCCCAGCGAATTGAACCGCGTATTGTGGATTTAGCCACAGGCGAATATGTGGAAGGGGTGCAAAATTTTGATGCCAAATTGGCAGCCAAAGACCCTCAACAAAGCATCGCTATTCCACCTGAAGACGATGTGGCAGGCATTCAAACCCGCGCCAAATTTGCCGAAGTTTATTTAGTGAAAGACGAAGCGGGCAAAACCAGCCAAATCGTGTTGCCCATGTATGGTAATGGTTTGTGGTCGGTGATGTATGGTTTTGTGGCATTACAACCCGATGGCAACACCATCAACGGCATCACTTATTACGACCAAGGCGAAACCCCTGGTTTAGGTGGTGAAATTGCAAATCCATTGTGGCAACAGCGTTTTGTGGGCAAAAAATTATATGATGAACAAAATCAACTGGCGATTCGGATTGGCAAAGGTGCATCAGCCGATGCCGCGCATGGCATTGATGGTTTATCAGGCGCAACCATGACCACCAAAGGCGTACAAGGCTCATTTGAATACTGGTTTAGCCAAAATGGTTTTGGTCCCTATTTGGCGAAAATAAAGGCAGGAGAATAATCATGGCGGATAAAAAACGTTTAAAACATCTCATGTTTTCACCCGTTTTGGAAAACAACCCCATTGCTTTGCAAATTTTGGGCGTGTGTTCTGCATTGGCGGTTACCACCAAATTAGAAACAGCCGTGGTGATGGCGATTTCAGTTGCCTTAGTAACTGCGTTTTCCAGCTTCTTTATTTCCCTCATCCGCCACTACATCCCCAATAGCATTCGCATTATCGTACAAATGGCGATTATTGCTTCTTTGGTAACTTTAGTGGATCAACTTCTGCAAGCCTTTGCTTATGAATTATCCAAGCAATTATCGGTATTTGTGGGGCTGATTATTACCAACTGTATTGTGATGGGTCGTGCAGAAGCCTTTGCGATGAAAGAACC
>JBHADP010000094.1:0-59991 GCA_041855125.1 Neisseria sp.
ACTTTTGTTTACAAAAATTTAAGGAAACAGCCATGATGCACAATTATCTCACCCCTAACTTTACATTTGCCCCTATGATACCTGCCAAAGGTTTGGGGAGCCGTGTGTGGGATACAGAAGGGCGCGAATATTTGGATTTGGCAGGCGGTATTGCGGTAAACGCATTGGGGCATTGTCATCCTATTTTAGTGCAAGCCTTAACTGAACAAGCGCACAAGTTGTGGCATGTTTCCAATATCTATACCACCGAAGCCGCTCAAAATTTAGCGCAAAAATTAGTTCAGCATACTTTTGCCGATAAAGTGTTTTTTTGTAACTCGGGGGCAGAAGCCAATGAAGCGGCGTTAAAACTGGCGCGTAAATATGCACGCGACCATTTTGGCGCAGAGAAAAATGAAATCATTGCTTGTGTGAATGCGTTTCATGGGCGCACTTTGTTTACCGTGTCAGTGGGTGGGCAGCCTAAATACAGTCAAGATTTTGCGCCTTTGCCTCAAGGCATCACGCATATTCCGTTTAACGACTGTGCGGCATTGCAACAAGCAATTTCTGCTAAAACGTGTGCGGTCATCATTGAACCCATACAAGGGGAAAGCGGTGTCTTACCTGCAACCGATGAATTTTTACGCACAGCACGTCAATTATGCGACCAATATCAAGCAGCTTTGATTTTTGATGAAGTGCAAACAGGCATGGGGCGCACGGGCAAGCTGTTTGCTTATGAACACAGTGGTGTATTGCCTGATATTTTAAGCAGCGCGAAAGCATTGGGCAGTGGTTTCCCGATTGGAGCCATGCTGACAACGAATCAATTTGCCCCTAGCTTCAGCGTGGGTACGCACGGTTCAACTTTTGGCGGCAATCCTTTGGCGTGTGCGGTGGCTGCTGCTGCGTTTGACCTGATTCAAGACCCACAAACATTAAATCATGTGCAACAACAAGGGGAACGATTATTGCGCGGTTTACAAGCGATTGGCATAGAAACAGGCGTATTTCAAGCAGTGCGCGGGCAAGGCTTGTTGATAGGTGCGGTATTGGCAGAAGCCTATCAAGGTAGAGCAAGTGAAATCACGGCTGCCGCGTTACAACAGGGCTTGATGATTTTGGTGGCAGGAGGCAATGTTTTGCGCTTTGCCCCGAGTTTGTTGTTAAACGATGAAGATTTGGCTTTAGGGCTAGAGAAATTGCGTTTGGCAATCCATACATGGTTAGCAGCATCATAATATTTGATTTTTCGGAAGGATAAATATGGCAACATATACTCAGACACAAGTGAACCCCGTTCAACCTCAACAATTAGAATTGTTGGCAATGAATCAGGTGGGTGAGGAGGCGCTCGCGCCCGTGAATGTTGAAGCAAGCGCAGAAGCCAGTGCCGCCACAGAAGGCGTATCGGCGGCAACGGCAATTGGTCTAGGTGCGGGTGTATTGGTATTAGGTGGCATCGCCATAGCATCAGGCAATCAATCTAATGACAGCAGCAGTCCTGTTGCTGCCAGTTCTCGCGCTAGTTCTAGTACCAGTTCTAGCGCGGCTACTAATCAAGCTGCCAGCATTCAGATTCAGGGTGTGGCGCAACAAGGGCAAACCTTAACAGCCGAATTGATTGACCCTGATGGTTATGCTGCCAATCAGGTGAAATATCAATGGCAAGCCAATCACACTAATATTACTGGCGCAACAGGTAAAACCTATGTGCTAACCGCAGATGATGTGGGCAAAACAATCAGCGTGAAAGCCGATTTTACCGATAATGCGGGTCATACTGAATCGGTGGTTTCAGCAGAAAGCGTAGCGGTGGTGGACAATACCGTTTCTCAAACATCGCTCACGGGTACAGATGGTGATGATGTGATTAAGGGAACAGACGGCGATGACATTCTAAACGGCTTGGCAGGTAACGACATCTTGCGCGGTGGTAAAGGCAAAGATGAAATGAACGGTGGCGCAGGCGATGACACGTTTGTGTTAGTGGGCGATGTGCGCGCAGGCGAAAAAGTGGACAATGCCGCAGATAATGCCGTATTGGGCAGCTCAATCACAGCACTCAATGGCATTGATGGGCAAGAAGCGGTGGCAGGTGAAATCATTCGTGGTGGCGAGGGAAATGATACGCTGTATGTGATTGGTACAGTGGATTTAAGCACGCTCACTCTGGAAGGCATTGAAAACATTGAAATCCGCTCTGATGTAACCCTATCAGCCAGTCAATTAGCAGCGGTTAGCGCCATATCGGGCGATGGCAACGGTACATTGCGCATTCATGCCGATAGCCAGCCTAAAGTTATCACATTAAGCGATGCCCAGTTATCAGGTATTCGCCATTTGGATATTGGTAACAATGTAACCTTGAAGGTCAAGAATTTGGCTTCCATCACAGGCATTGAAATCATCAGTGGCGAGGGGGGAACCTTGCAATTTAATGAGCCGACTGCCTTAACAATCGACCATTCCGTTACCCCTATGGTGAACATTATTAATGCTGATAACAGCTCAGCGATTGGCAAAGCAGAATCATTAAACACCGTTGTTGCGGCGCGTCAGCAAGGCGTAAATCAAATTGAAGTGGGTCAATTAGAAATCAAAGATGATTTATCCGATTTATTGGTAAACAGCCCCAAGAAATTTTTTGATTTAACAGGCAGCAGTGGCGATGATTATTTAGCAGGCAGTGCGTATCACGATATTTTAGATGGTAAAGATAACAAAGATGGCAAAGATGGCAAAGATGTCTTGTTTGGTAAAGAGGGCAATGACATTTATGTGGTTCATGGCACAGGCAATAAAATCATTATTGATGGCGGGCAAAATGCCGATGACATCGATACCCTATATTTAGGCAAAGCGAGTGCCGCTGCTAATGTGGATTTAAGCCAATTTACAGGCAAAATAGGCGATGCTATCACCATTCAACTGGGCGCAGCAGACAAACGTGGTGTGGCAGGTTCTTCAAGCGAAAAAACCAATTTAATGCTGATTATCGACCGCTCGGGCAGCATGGATAGGGTTGCCGATTATGCTACTTGGACAACACGCATGGAAAAAGCGCAAGAAGCGGCATTAAAACTGATTGAGCGATACAGCCAACTGGGTGATGTTGCCATTCGTGTGATTGGTTTTTCCCATGAGAGCTTTTACGAATTTAACCAAATGAACGCATGGATGACGAAACAAGATGCCATCAATGCTATCAATAGTCTCTCTGCACTTGGGGGAACGGATTACACCGTCGCCTTAGATGCGGCAGAAAGCATTTTCTTACAAGGTCAAGGCACGGTTTACCACCAAGATGGCAAAAACATTTCCCTGTTCTTATCCGATGGCGAACCCAATAGCACCTACCCCTTAGGCTATTCCGAGCAGGAAAGCAATCACCGCCAAAAACAATGGGAAGATTTCGCGGTCAAGCACCAAATCACGTCCTATGCAGTTGGTTTTGGTGATGTCAATAATATTGACAAACTGGAACCCATCGCCTTTGATGGAAACAAAATCACCGCAGGCAGCACCGACTATACCGCAGGGCAAATTGAGCCTGTGTTAGAAAAAGACGTGGAACAACTGGTTAACACCGTTAGCAGTACCGCCAAAACCGACTTTATCGAAAACCTTGTTGGCACGGTACACGCTGACACACTCACAGGCAATAGCTTGAGCAATGAGATTCGTGGTTTGTTGGGTGATGATGTGATTCAAGGCTTGGGCGGTAAAGATTACCTGTTTGGTGGTGCAGGAAACGATACCTTTTATGAAGGCAGCAACAGCGGCTCGGATTGGATACACGGTGGGTTAGGGCAAGATACCATCATCTATGGTATGAAATACCAACAGGGCAATGCAGTTAGCGATACGGTTCAAATAGATAAGCAGTTGAGTATTCAAGATTTTACCATTCAAGTGAAAAACCTCAGCGATAACAGCGTGGATTATCTGTATGGCGTAGAAGAAATTAAATTGAATGGAATCAGCCAATCGGCTGCTGAATGGTTGAATGTAAGCGATGCCCAATTATTGGATATTTACAAGCCTATTTTCTACTACGATTCCACCGAAGCCACCGCATTAAATGTATCGGGTGAAGTGGTGCGTGATGCTAATAGCAACATCATCGGCTTAAACTACCATTTGCAAGACAGCGATACCACATCAAGCGCGGATAACCTATTTGTGCATATTAAATTGGGTGAAGATTTATTGCCCACCCATCTTTACACCGAAAGCACAGGCAAAACCGACAGCGTGAGTATGCACACCGTGTTTGATACCCAAATCAGCCGTGGCGGTGAAAATGGCAATCGCATTAAAGTATGGGTGGATTTAGAAGGCGAAACCACTTATTTAGTTGCCGATAAAACCTTGCAAGCCAAAGCACAGAGCGAGTTTAAAGACTATACCGTGCAAGCGGCGGTTCCCACTTCTCACACATGGGATTTTGCTGCCCAGCAAAACAAATTGCCTGATGATCAAGGTTTAGCACTAGAAAAAGGCTTTATCTACCAAGACACCACTTGGGCAAAACCCGATTTAGCAGATACCAATACGAGTGGCGTGATTTAACCCAAGCAATCAGGGCATCATCATGATGCCCTGTTTTTTTAAGATAATGCTGTTTTCACCGCTTTATTCACTTCACCCATATCGGCTTTACCTGCCAAACGGGTTTTCAATGCCCCCATCACCTTACCCATATCCGCCATACTGCTTGCGCCTATTTCGGCAATCACGGCTGCTACTTCGGCTTGAATCGCTTCGCTCGACAGCATTTCAGGTAAATAGCGGTTTAAAATCGCTATTTCCGCGTTTTCTTTATCGGCTAAATCGGTGCGCCCCGCTTCAGCGTAGATATGAGCCGAATCTTTGCGCTGCTTAATCATCTTGCCCAAAATTTCCACCACTTTAACATCATCGGCTTCGGTGCGGTGATCCACCTCATATTGCTTAATTGCCGCATTAATCAAACGAATGGTAGATAAAGCAATGCTGTCTTTATTACGCATTGCCGTTTTCATATCTTCCGTTAAACCTTGTTTTAAAGACATCATATTCTCCAAAAAATTAACAAAAAAAACACCGCAGTTTGAGTGCGGTGTTGAGATGGGGTAACCAATCAGCCTAAAAATTAATACATTTTAGGTGGCAATTGTTGGCTACGCAGACGTTTTTGCAAACGTTTTACCGCAGCAGCTTTTTTACGTTTACGCTCAGTAGTTGGTTTTTCATACGCTTCACGAGCGCGCAATTCAGTTAATAAACCTGTTTTTTCTACTGCACGTTTGAAACGGCGCATGGCAACTTCAAAGGGTTCATTTTCTTTTACACGAATAGCTGGCATGTTAAATCCTTTTTAAATTCAATACAAATCATTAATTAAGTGATGAATGCCGTGAATAGACAGCAAACAAAATAAGGTGTGAGTATCGCAAAAGCTCATTCAAAGCAAGGCGGGATACGCGCCGTGATGTAACCATCACCTCCTAACCATACCCGCCCATAACAAAGTGCATATCAGCAGGCTAAAAATATTCAGCCGTGTGTTACGGCTGAAAAATCAAACGAATATTATCGTATGTAATACAGAATGTTGTCAAGTCAAGCCATTAAGTAGCTTGACGAAGCAAAGCCGCCAAACGCAACACCCAATAGGCAATAAATGCCAAGAAAGCGGAACAGAACAAAATGGCTAATTTGCTGCTGTTTTGCAATGCCATATCAGGCAAGGTGAGAGCGGTCATCACGATGCTCATGCTCAAACCGACTCCGCACAACAGCGATGCGCCCAATATATGCCATAGCGACACTTCAGCAGGCAGTTTTGCCCAGCGCAATTTAACCAACAGCCAAATGGTGCCAAAAATGCCCACAGGTTTGAAGAGCAAACCTAATGCCACGCCAAAACTCACGGGTGATAATAAGGTTGCCCATGAACAATCAGCCAAGGCAAACCCCAGATTTGCAAACATCACAATAGGCAAAATAATCAAAGCAACCCAGTGGGTTAAACAGTGTTGCCATTGTAAAACAGGGGAGGGCGTAATTTGGTCAGGCAGGGAAAGCGGCAATACCCACGCTAAGAAAATACCTGCCACGGCGGCATGCAAACCCGCTTTTAACGTCAACAACCACAGCAATGCGCCGCCTAATAGATAAATGCGATGTTGTACTTTCCCCATCATATTGCATACCACCAAAACCAAATAAACAAGAGCAGCAGCAATCAGATAAAACCATGATAGCTTGGGAATATGCAAAGCAGAAGTAAGCAAGAAAGTGATGATGTTTTCAGTAATCACTAGGGTCAGTAAAAAAGTGGTTAAGGCGGTGGGAACGCGATTGCCTAATAATAGCAAGAGTGTGAATATCACAATCCAATCGCTTGCCACAGGAATACCCCAACCATGCAAAGTGGTGGCAGTGAAGCCGTTAAATATCAGATAGATGACGGCAGGCAGTATGATGCCCATCAGTGCGGCTAATAGGGGCAGACGGCGTTGTTCACGTTGATGGGTGTGGCGAGTGAATAAAAGTGTTTTGAGGATTAATGCAAAATACAGAAAAACGATGCTCATTAAGCCTTCGTTTATCCATTGTGAGAGGCTTAATCCTGCTAAGGGATAGTTTAAGGTGTTGAAATAGGTGGCGGCAAAAGTAGTGGAGTTGGCAGCAATTAGGCTCAATAGGCTCGCAATCAACAGTAAAATGCCTGCCCAAGGTTGTTGGGGTAAGGAAGGGAAAGTGGGGTTGTTCATGCCTTTTCTTTCTTCAGTTAATGGGATGGCTGTGGGAATAGGGTATTGTAGCGCAAGATGGGTGGGCTTTGAAAAATGGCTCATGTTAATGAAGCGTTTAGAAATGGGCTAAATGGGTAGTAATAGGGTAAATTGAGGCAAAATATTTGGGCGATTGAAGTGATATGGTTGGCAGAAAAATGATAGGGGATAAAGGCGATATAGAGTAAAATATTAGTATCAAGTAGGATAGAAGATAAATTGATTCTAACCGTTGATATAGTTTGAATATCGGTTTGTATGTTATATTAAGGTAAATTTCAAATAAGAATGTCCATTTAGGCAAGCTGATTTGTGTTAAGATGATATATATAATTAATGATATAAAGAAACCATGATGACTGTTTTATCTGATTTGATTCGAGCTGATATTCAAGCACAAAAGGCTTATGTGGTGGCAGATGTGCCTGCCGATTATATTAAGTTAGATGCCATGGAATTGCCTTATCAGTTTCCAATGGAAATGCAACAGGCATTGGCAACTGAGTTGGGGCAAGCCGCCATTAATCGTTATCCCAATCCTGCAACGTGTGGTTTACAAGCGGCTTTACGCGCGGTTTTTCCGATTGCAGAACAGGCGCAGATTGTTTTGGGTAATGGTTCAGATGAGTTGATTCAGTTAATCACGATGTTGTTGGCAAAGCCTGATGCGGTGATGTTGGCATTAGAGCCTAGTTTTGTGATGTATCGACATAATGCAGATTTATTTGGCATGCGTTATGTGGGTGTGCCATTAAATGAGGATTTTAGTTTGAACTTACCTGCGCTGTTGGCTGCGATTGAGCAACATCAGCCGGCGTTGATTTTTTTGGCATATCCTAATAATCCTACTGGTGTGCGTTTTGCACGCGAGGAAGTGGAGGCGGTGTTGGCTGCTGCAACGGGCGTGGTGGTCATAGATGAAGCCTATGGTTCATTTAGCAGCGACAGTTTTTTGCCTCAAGCAGGCAGTTGTGAAAAATTGGTGGTGATGCGTACTTTAAGCAAGATTGGTTTTGCGGGCTTGCGGATTGGGTATGCTTGTGGTCATGTTGATTTGATGACGGAATTAGCGAAAATTGTACCGCCATATAATATGAATCAGTTGAGTTTAACGGCAGCTAAATTTGCATTGCGCCATTATGATTGGATTGATGCACATATTGAAATTTTAAAACAAGAGCGTCAGCGTTTGATGGAACAGTTGGCAGCTTTACCACATTACACGGTGTTTCCGAGTGAGGCGAATTTTATTACGGTACGGGTGCCTGATGCAGATGCGGTGTTTGAAGCCTTAAAAGCACAGCGTGTTTTGATTAAGAAATTGCATGGTAGCCATCCTTTATTATCACAATGTTTACGTTTTACGGTGGGCACGCCTGAACAAAACCAACACGTTTTATTGGTATTGCAACACACTTTGTCTTAAATCAATAGAAAGAGTTTATATAATGAGTAATAAAAAAGATATTCGTCATGAAAATTTTCTCAAATTAATTGAGGAAGCAGGCAATGTATCAAAATTGGCGCGCAAATGTGGTTATGCCAATCCTGCTTCTTTACACCAATTACGCGCACGTTTGGAAAAACAAGAAGAAGGCAGCCGTGGTATTAGCCATGTTTTGGCGGCTAAATTAGAAGAAGGCATGGGTAAACCTAAAGGTTGGATGGATCAACGTCATCGTGTTAAAGCTGCGCCTGTTGAAGCAGAAGCAGAAGTAAACACAGTTGAAGCCGCGCCTGTATCTGCCGTTGTTACACCTGAAGGTAGCCGTGTAGTAACGGTAACACGCGATACGCACGAAACCAAAATCAGCGTAACCATTAATTTAGATGGCACAGGCAAAGGCACATTCCACACCAATATTCCATTCTTAGACCATATGTTAGACCAAGTGGCACGTCATGGTTTAATTGATTTGGATATTCGTTGTGAGGGTGATATTCATATTGATGACCATCATTCCGTTGAAGATATTGGCATCACGCTGGGACAAGCATTGAAGCAAGCATTGGGTGAGAAAACAGGCATTCGCCGTTATGGTCATGCGTATGTGCCATTAGATGAAGCCTTGAGCCGTGTGGTGTTGGATTTATCGGGTCGCCCTGGTTTGGTGTATAACGTGGAGTTTACACGTGCGGTGATTGGTAAGACTTTTGATGTGGATTTGTTTAACGAGTTTTTCCAAGGCTTGGTTAATCACAGCATGATGACGTTGCACATTGATAATTTGCGCGGTAAAAATGCCCATCATCAGGCTGAAACGGTATTTAAAGCCTTTGGTCGTGCGCTGCGTATGGCAGTTGAATATGATGAACGTATGGCAGGTAAAATGCCTTCTACTAAAGGCACATTAACTGCTTAATTCATAGCCCATCAAAAAGCCGCTTGAGTAGATTTCAAGCGGCTTTTTTTTAATGAGGGTAGCGTTATTTTTAATAGAGCAAACAGGATTTGCTGCTGTCTGTGCCAGTACATACAGTTACCACACCATCGCTGGTCAGTTCCATAGAACGGTTTTCTGCCGTGTAACTACTTTTGGGTGAGCCCACTAAGACAAAATTATTTGCATTGGTTTGGTTGGCATCAAGGGCAATATCAAAATATTCATGTTGTTTTAATAAGGTGGTGGGAGCGCCTACGAAAGTATGATGTTGCGCATAGTAGCGTTCTAAAGTGTGCGCATTGGCTAATAAATCGCCTCGCAAACTTTCTAGGCGCGAGTCGTGAATGAATTTTTGAAACGAGGGAATCGCAATGGCTGCCAAAATGCCAATAATGATGATGGTAACGAGGGCTTCTAAAAGGGTGAAACCGCGAATGGAAGTGTTCATTGTTTTACCTGTAATATGTGAATAAAGTGTTTTTTGTCAATTAATTATTATAACGGAAAAAAATGAACTGGCGATAGAAAATATCGCGCATATTGGAAAAGTGAGTTTGAAATCAAGCACTGATGGAATTGGGTAAAAAATACTGTGTTTATGTTAATGAAAACGAAAGTTTTTTGAAAAATAATAAGTTGCCTATGGCATAAAATGAGCTGGGTACTTGGCGATGGAGTGGGCTTAAAGTAAACTGATAATTAGTTGCATAAATTATGAATAGATAAACAATAGGGTTGTTGAATAGAAAATGAAAAAAGCGATTAAATGGATAGTGGGCGTGCTGGTGTTGGCAGCGATAGCAGGTGGTGCATGGTTCTTTTTGAAACCGCAAGATAAAACGGCTTATATTACAGAATCTGTGAAGCGCGATACGATTAGCCAAACTGTGTCGGCAACGGGCGAAATCATGGCTTCCCAAATGGTAGATGTGGGCGCGCAGGCTTCAGGTCAAATTAAAAAGCTGCATGTGAAATTAGGGCAAGTGGTGAAAAAAGGTGATTTAATCGCTGAAATTGATTCCACCACGCAAGTGAATACCTTAAACACCAATAAGGCAAAATTGGAAACTTATCAAGCGCAGTTGGCTTCGGCTGAAATTGCGTTGCGCAGTGCAGAGAAAAAATATAAGCGTGAACAGGCTTTATGGAAAGAAAACGCCACTTCTAAAGCCGAATTGGAAACCGCAGAAGATACTTATGCGGCTGCCAAAGCGCAAATCACAGAATTAAAGTCGTCTATCAAACAAACGCAAATTGCTATTAATACTGCCGAAGCCGATTTAGGCTATACCCGTATTACCGCGCCTATGGACGGCACGGTGGTGTCGGTGGTGGTGGAAGAAGGGCAAACGGTCAACGCCAATCAAACCACGCCAAATATTGTGCAACTGGCAGATTTATCGATGATGTTGAATCGGATGCAAATTGCAGAAGGCGATATTACCAAAGTGCAAACAGGGCAAAAAGTGAAATTTACCATTTTGTCTGAACCCGATAGCCCCATTGAAGCGGAGTTGGGCAGCATCGACCCCGGTTTAACCACCATGTCAAAAGGCAGTTATAGCAACAGCACCGACACCACAGAAAGCGCGATTTACTATTATGCTCGTTCGTTTGTTCCCAATGATGATGGCAAATTGGCAATCGGTATGACAACGCAAAATACCATTGAGATTGCCAGCGCGCCTAATGTATTAACTGTGCCAACGATTGCGATTAAACGCCGTCAAGGGAAGGCTTATGTGCGGGTGTTGTCTGCGGATAATCAAGCCACAGAAAAAGAAATTACCACAGGTTTGAAAGACAGTATTAATACCGAAGTGAAAAGCGGTTTGGCGGAAGGCGAGAAAGTGATTATTTCAGAAATGAGCGCAGCCGAGCAGCAAAGCAGTATTGATAATAGTGCCAATCGTATGGGTGGCGGTCCTCGCCGATAAGAAACGGAATAAACCGCTATGAGTTTGATTGAATGTAAAAATATCAACCGCTTTTTTGGCACAGGGGCAAGCCGTGTTCATGTGTTGAAAGATGTGAGCTTGTCGATTGAGAAAGGCGATTTTGTTGCCATTATTGGTCAATCGGGTTCGGGTAAATCCACTTTGATGAATATTTTGGGTTGCTTGGATACCGCCACTTCGGGTTCTTACCAAATTGATGGCATTGAAACCTCGCAAATGGAACCCGATGAATTGGCAGCATTACGCCGTAAACGTTTTGGCTTTATTTTTCAGCGTTATAACTTATTGGGCGCATTGAATGCGCGTGATAATGTGGCGTTGCCTTCGGTATATGCAGGGGTGAAGCAAAAAGAACGCGCGGCACGAGCAGAAAAATTGCTGGATGATTTGGGTTTACAAGGTAAGGAAGAGAATAAACCCAGTGAATTATCGGGCGGACAACAACAGCGTGTGAGTATTGCGCGGGCGTTGATGAATGGGGGCGAAATCATTTTGGCAGACGAGCCAACAGGTGCGCTGGATACCAAATCGGGCGAAAACGTGATGGAAATTCTCCATGCGCTGCATCGGCAAGGGCATACCATTATTATGGTAACGCACGACCCCAATATCGCTGCCAATGCCAATCGGGTGATTGAAATTCGTGATGGACAAATCATCGCAGACAACAGCAAAAATCCCGATATTCCACCCAGTCCGATTGAAAGTATTCAAGAAAAAACATCATGGTCGTTTTATCAAGACCAGTTTATGGAAGCCTTTAAAATGTCGGTGCAGGCAATTGTGGCGCACAAAATGCGTTCTTTGCTTACCATGTTGGGCATTATTATTGGCATTGCTTCGGTGGTGTCGGTGGTGGCATTGGGGCGTGGTTCGCAAGAGAAGATTTTGCAAGACATCACGTCTATCGGCACCAATACCATCAGCATTTTCCCTGGTCGAGGCTTTGGCGACCGCCGTTCTTCGCGTATCAAAACTTTAACGATAGAAGATGCCAATGTGATTGGTAAACAAAGTTATGTGGACAGCGCCACACCGCAAACGTCATCAAGCGGCACGCTCACTTATCGCAATACTGATTTAACGGCTCAACTCTATGGCGTGGGCGACCAGTATTTTGATGTACGCGGTTTGAAATTGTCGGAAGGGCGTTTATTTGATGCGGTTGATGTGAAAGAGGATGGGCAATTAGTGGTCATTGACCAAAACACGAAAAAGAAATTATTTGAGGGAGTGGATCCTTTGGGTAAAGTGATTTTGTTTAAAAAACGCCCATTAACGGTGATTGGTGTGGTGGAAGAGCAAAATTCATTTGGTTCATCTGATAGTTTGATGTTGTTTGCGCCTTATACCACGGTGATGCACCAAATCACAGGCGAAAGTTATACCAATTCCATTATTGTGAAGGTGAAAGATGATGCCAGTTCGCAAGTGGCAGAAAAGAGTTTAACGGAATTGCTCACGGTACGGCATGGCACGGTGGACTTTTTTATGCGTAACAGCGACAGTATTAAGCAAACGGTGGAAAGTGCCACCGGCACCATGACTTTGTTGATTTCGTGTATTGCTTTGATTTCTTTGGTGGTGGGCGGTATTGGTGTGATGAATATTATGCTGGTGTCGGTTACGGAGCGCACCAAGGAAATCGGGGTACGTATGGCGATTGGCGCACGGCGTTCTAATATTTTGCAACAATTTTTAATTGAGGCGGTGCTGATTTGTTTGATTGGCGGTTTGGTGGGCGTGTTGTTATCTGGGGTGATTGGTGTGGTGTTTAATCAATTTGTAACGGATTTTGCGATGAGTTTTTCGATTGTATCGATTATTGCTGCCGTGGTGTGTTCAACGGTGATTGGTGTGATATTTGGCTTTATGCCTGCCAACCGTGCGTCTAAACTCAATCCGATTGATGCCCTAGCCCATGATTAAGGATGGATACAATATGCAGAATAAAACGATATTTCAACAAACAGCGATGTGGGCAGCTTTATTGACCCTCACCGCCTGTGCCGCCCCTCATGTTGCACAGCCACAATTAACGGTGGCGGCAACGGGCAAGGTGATGAGCGCAGAAGAAACGGCAGCGCGTTATCAAGTGAATCCCGAATGGTGGAAGGTATATCAAGATGCGCGTTTGAATGCTTTGGTGGAACAAGCCTTAACTCATAATGTGGATTTGAAACAAACGGCGATTAATGTTAATAAAGCCTTGTATCAAGCCAATATTTTAGGGGCAAACTTGGTGCCTTCGTTTAGTGGTTCATTGGGTGCAAACACCAGTAAAAATTTAAGCAGCGGCAGCCGTAGCAATAGTTTTAGCAGTCAGTTGGGTTTGAGCTATGAATTGGATTTGTGGCGTAAACTCAGCAGTAAAGCCGATGCCCAAACGTGGGAATATGAAGCCACGCAGCAAGATTTAGCCGCCGCCAAATTAAGTTTGATTAATAATGTGGTCAGCACTTATTTTAATATTGCTTATATCAATGAAGCCATTGCACTCAATGAGCAGAGTATCAAGCAATATCGTGAAATTCATCGCATCATGAACAGCAAATATCGACACGGTAAATCGTCTTTGGCTGACCCCATGAGCAGTGAACAATCTTTATTGTCGGCACAAAATAATGTATTGAGTTTGCAAAACAGCCGTGAGCAATTAATCATTACGTTACGCAATTTATTAAACATTCAGCCTCATGATGCCATCAGCAGCCATCCTGAAGCCTTTCGTTTAAGCCGTGTGGCAAAAGTGGATTTGAATGTGCCTATTTCGGTGTTGGCGAATCGCCCTGATTTGTTGGCGGCAGAATACCGTTTGCAGTCAGCCGCACAAAGTGTGGTAGCACAAAAACGCAGTTGGTATCCCAGCATTACTTTGGGTGCGAGCTTAAGCAGTTCTTCTAGTAAGGCGCGTACGATGTTTGATGTGCCGTTGTTGGGTGGCTCGGTGAGCATCAGTTTGCCTTTTTTAGACTGGCAAACGCTCAAATGGGAAGATAAAACGGCTGAAGCCAATTTTGAAAGTGCGAAGTTGTCGTTTGAACAAGCCTTAACCACAGCTTTAAACGAGGTAAGTAATTACTATCAACAATATCGCCGTGCTGAACAAACTTTAAGCAATCAACAACAGCGTTATGCCCTTGCCAAGAAAAATAGCCGTTATTATCAAGTGCGTTATCAGCAGGGTAAAGATGAGCTAAAAGAATGGTTAGAAGCCTTAAATAGTGAATACAGTCAAGCACAAACGGTGTTGAATAATCGTTATGACGTGCTGAAAAATGAAAACTTGGTATATCAAGCGATGGCAGGTCGGTATCAAGTGAAATAATTGGTGTATAGATGTAACAATTCTGATAGAGAACAGGCTTATTGGCAGATAAACATAGACAGGAAACGGATTTATAGGCACAATGGTTATTGCTTTTCTGATTGATGTCAGCCAAAAGTTGCAAGCAGTGAAATCAGGCAACACTCATGATTGAGATAATAATATGGCATCGGTGGAAAGCCGTTTCTTTACTCATTTATTTAGCTATTAAGAGGTAAAATATGCCCCAGTGGAAATTGAATGTAAGCGGTATGACCAGCAAAGAAGATTCACGCAAGTTGATTGCTCAAGCTGAAGCCGTTGAAAATGTTCGTATGGTGAATGCCAATTTTGAAACAGGCGTTGTGGTGGTAACACATGGCGAAGGTTTAGATGAAGCGGCAGTTAAAAAAGCCATTACTGAAGCAGGGTTTACACCAGAATAACTGTTGTGATATCAAAAACACCGTTTGGTTTCAAACAAACGGTGTTTTTTTGTGCATCAAATTTAGCGGCTGAATAATTTTACTATGGTTTGAGCGGCTGCCACGCATTCTTCTAAACTTGCCACTAAGGCAATTCGTACATAGCCCATGCCTGCATTCCCATATTCCGTATCGCGTGCTAAAAAACGTCCGGGCAACACCTGAATGGCTGCTTCGCGCCATAGTTTTTGTGCAAACGCCAAATCATCACCATCAGGCACTTTCAACCACAGATAAAAAGACGCATCAGGCAGCGTAACTTCAAAGGCTTGGCGTAAAATCGGCACCACTTGATTGAATTTTTCTTGATACAAACGGCGGTTTTCTGCCACATGGTCTTCATCATTCCATGCTGCGATACTGGCACGTTGAATGGGAATACTCATGGCGCTGCCGTGATAAGTGCGATAAAGCAAAAATGCTTGTAATAATGCTGCATCGCCTGCCACAAAGCCCGAACGTAACCCCGGAACATTAGAGCGTTTGGATAAGCTGGTAAACATGACCATATTGCGTGTGCCACGTCCTAATTGGGCAGCAGCTTGCAAGCCACCTAATGGCTTATTGTTATCAAAATAAATTTCAGAATAACATTCATCTGATGCGATGATAAAGCCATATTGGTCTTGCAAAGCAAATAAAGTTTGCCAATCGACTAACTGCATCACGCTGCCGCTGGGATTATTGGGTGAGCAGACAAACACTAATTTTGTCCGCGCCCAAATATCGGCAGGAATGTCTTGCCAGTTGGGCAGAAAACGCGGTGCATGACAGTTGGCAAAATGAATGTGCGCGCCCCCCAATAAAGCCGCGCCTTCATAAATTTGATAAAACGGATTGGGGCTAATCACCACATCTTTACCATCGGCAGTGGGGTCTAACACCACTTGCGCAAACGAAAACAGAGCCTCGCGGCTGCCCAATACAGGCAAAATTTCTGTTTCAGGATTGAGGGTTAAACCTTCATAACGGCGTGCCAACCAATCAGCACAGGCTTGGCGCAATTCAGGCAAACCTATTGATAATGGATATTTGGCAAACTCGGCGGCAGCAGCCGCCAGCGCGTCTGTAATCAGCATGGGCGTGGGGTGTTTGGGTTCGCCAATATGCAAAGGAACGGGTGTGATGCCTGCGGGCGCATCTATGCCTTGCATGGCAGCGCGTAAACGGGCAAAAGGATAAGGTTGCAGTTGTTTTAATAACGGATTCATGGGTTTAAATGGGGAAACAAGAGGGGAAAAAGGAATCAGATTTTAACACAGCTTATAGCAAAGTTTTCTGCCAATCCAAACCATGACGCGAAGGCACTTGTGTGATGGCATGATTGCTTAAATTGACCGCAGTGAGTTTGCCACCCCATAGTGCGCCTGTATCTAAAGCAATCACCTGATTGCGTGCCAAATAACCCAATGCCGACCAATGCCCAAACACAATGGTATGGTCTAAATGTTGGCGTTGGGGCGCATCAAACCATGCACGCAAATGAGCAGGCATTTCCAATAAATTGCTTTTGAAGTCGTAGTCTAATTGATTATCGGCGGTGAGTGCGCGCATGCGCGTAAACACATTGGTAATCAAGCGCAAACGGTCATCACCCGATAATTGAGGCGACCAAGCAGTGGGTTTGTTGCCATACATATTGGCAAAATAGGTTTTGGGATGATGCTGTAATTCATGGCTCACTTCATGGGCTAACTGCTGCGCTTGCGCGATGGACCATTGGGGTAAAATTCCTGCGTGTACCATCACATGCGCGTGATTGCATACCAATAAAGGTTGGGCGCGTAGCCAATCACGCATTTTTTTTGCTTGTGGGTGATTGATGATGGGGGAGAGGGTGTCGCCTCGTTTGATTTTGCCATAGCCATAGAGTACCGCCAATAAATGCAAATCATGGTTGCCCAGTACGATTTGCACACTGCTTTCATGTTGCATACAAAATTGCAAACATTCCAGCGAATTTGCCCCTCGATTCACAATATCGCCCACCAGCCATAACGTATCGCGTCCATGCTGGAAATCCAGTTGAGTGAGCAAATCTTGCAATTCACCATAGCAGCCTTGTAAATCGCCAATTACATAATGTGTCATGATAAAAACATTGGAAAATCAAAAAACGGCAATCATAGAATGCTTACCCACAGAATTCAAGATTGTGTCAAGAATTGTTATTTTCCTACTTTTTAGCATCCTTATTGATTTTTATCATAATTTATTCCATAGAAATTCCTAAAAACTGTGATAGTATGCTGCTGATTTGTAGAAAATTTACATTATCTCATCTTTCCCCTTCTCCAAAAGGAAACAATCATGCAAGTAAAAAACGAAGCCATGTTGATTACCTATGCCGACAGCTTGGGTAATAATCTGAAAGATTTAAAAAATGTACTGGAAAAACACCTAAAAGGCGTGATTGGTGGTGTGCACATCTTGCCGTTTTTCCCCTCTTCTGGCGACCGTGGTTTTGCGCCTATGGACTATACCAAAGTAGACCCTGCTTTTGGCGATTGGGAAGATGTAAATGCCCTAGCGAAAGATTACTACTTAATGTTTGACTTTATGGTCAACCACATTTCTGCACAATCACCTTATTTCCAAGATTTCCAACAGAAAAAAGACGATTCCGAATGGCGTAATCTCTTTATTCGCTATAAAGAATTTTGGCCTAATGGCGAACCCACAGAAGAGCAAGTGGATTTGATTTACAAACGTAAACCACGCGCTCCTTATCGTATGGCAGAATTTGCCGATGGCACATCAGAAAAAGTGTGGTGTACTTTTGACGAACAACAAGTCGATTTAGACGTTACCCACCCTGTTACCAAAAAATTCATTAAAGACAATTTGGAATTTTTAAGCAACCAAGGTGCGTCTATTATTCGTCTTGATGCGTTTGCTTATGCCAACAAAAAAATTGGCACAAACTGCTTCTTTGTTGAGCCTGAAATTTGGGAAACTTTAAAAGAATGTACCGATGTGTTAGATGCACACAATGTAACCGTGCTGCCTGAAATTCATGAGCATTACACCATTCAGCTCAAAATTGCCGACCACGATTATTATGTGTATGACTTTGCTTTGCCTATGTTGGTATTGCATACCTTGTTTAGCGGCAATGTAGATCGTTTGGTGCATTGGATGGAAATTTGCCCACGCAAACAATTCACCACCCTCGATACCCATGACGGCATCGGCGTAGTAGACGTAAAAGACTTGATGACCGATGAAGAGTGTGAAGCCACTCGCGAAGCCTTGTATGCTCAAGGCGCGAATGTGAAGAAAAAATACTCCAGCGCAGAATACAACAATTTGGACATTTACCAAATCAACTGTACTTATTATTCTGCTTTGGGCAATAACGACCAAGCCTATATTTTGGCGCGTGTGTTGCAATGCTTTGCACCGGGTATTCCACAAATTTATTATGTGGGCTTATTGGCAGGTGAAAACGACATCGAATTGTTGGAAAACACCAAAGAAGGTCGCAACATCAATCGCCACTATTATTCATTAGCCGAAATTGATGAAACCGTACAACGCCCTGTGGTACAACAATTATTCAATTTACTGCGCTTCCGCAACACTTCAGCCGCATTTGATGGCGAATTCTCAGTGCGCGCTTTGGGCGAGAAAGAGCTAGAAATTGAGTGGAATAATGCTGAAGCTGGCGTATCCGCTAAATTGGTTGCCAATACTGCCGAGCACACCTTTACCATTACGGAAACCGTGAAGGGTGAAAGCAAAGAGATTGTGTTGTAAATTTTAGCAATTAAGCATGGAATAAACCGCCGTTTGTGATGGAGCAAACGGCGGTTGTATGTTTAGGGTTGGGCGTTGGGCGCTAACTGCCATACTTCTTCCACACAGCTTTTAATTAATTGCAAACTTTTGTCTTGCTCATATTCGTCTAAATAGAGGAAATGCAAGGGCAAAATTTGGCGGAATTGTTCTAACACCGCAATCGGTTTGCCTGCTTGAATGGCGGCTTCAGCTTTGCTGCTGGGTACCATGGCAATGCCAATGCCGTCAATTACCAAATCAATAATGGTTTGCGGGTAATCGCAAATAATTTGATGTTTGGGCGACAGGCGATTGGCGCGCCAAAATTGTTGTAAATGCTTATTACTGCCTGAAACACCTGACATTTCAATCCAAGTGTATTCTTCTAAGCCTTTGGGTGGGCTGTCTTTAATATGTTCATATTCGGCTTGCGGGCAAATCAAAGAATAGTGAATGTTTTCTAAAAAAATGCTACGAACGCTGCGTTGATTAAATGGACCTAAAAAGAAACCGCCATGCAGTTGTTTGGCGATGATGCGAGCCAGAATTTCGCCGCTCATGCCGTATTGAATATGCAGTTGCACACCAGAAGAGGTTTGATTAATCAGGCGAGTGAGCTGGGTTACTTTTTTAGAGGCTACGGGATGGATTAAACCCAGTGTGGCTTCTTCTTTGTAGTTTTCTGCCAAAGTTTTGGCAAATTGGTCGAGTTTGTGGTTGTGTTGTAGCAGGGCTTCGGCTTCGGGTAAGAGGATTTCACCTGCGCGGGTGAGCGTCATGCCATTGCTGGTGCGAACAAATAAAGGGGTACCGATAGAACTCTCAATGGCTTTGATTTGGGCGGAAACAGCAGGCTGTGATAAAAACAGTCGTTCAGCGGCTTGGGTAAGGTTGCGATGGTGGGCAACGGTTACAAAAGATTTTAGTTGGTTTAGGTCCATGATGTCTCTTTTCTTCTCATTCATTCGGCAGCAAATTGCTGTTTTTTGTAAACTGTTTTTAACACAAATTGATGCTTAGGGAAAGGGAAAGAAGTTTTTAAATCAGGAAGTTTATGTATAACCATAATTTATATAAATGGCAAGCATCAGAAAATAAAATTAGCAAATTATTGATAGGGGGCTTTTAATGCGCTGCGTGTATTACAAATAACTACACAATTTTGAGGAGAATATGAATGGATAAACAAACAGCACGCCGAGTGCTGGATAACCCAGAATTCCAAAAAATGGCGCGTCAAAAAGCGGTATTGGGCTGGGGTTTTTCAGCAGTGGTTTTTTTCATGTACATTTGTTTCATTTGGGTGATTGGCGACAGCCCTGAATTGCTCAAAACGCATGTGTCATCCGATGGAATTACCACTTGGGGCATTTATGTGGGGATTTTTGTGATTGTGTTTTCGTTTATTACCACGGGTATTTATGTGCGAATTGCCAATGGTAAATTTGAAAAGATGACGCAAGATGTCGTGAAAAGCGTGCAGGGAGAAAAATAAACATGAATATGCCGAATAAATTGATGTTTGCTGCATTGAGCTTGTTGGCTTCAGGCGGTGTGTGGGCTGATGCGCTCACAGGTGAAGTTAAAAAACAACCGTTGAATATTTCAGCGATTGTGATGTTTTTGATTTTTGTGGGCTTCACGCTGGGTATTACGGTGTGGGCGTCTAAGCAAAATAAATCAACTAAGGATTATTACACCGCAGGCGGTGGAATTTCAGGTTTCCAAAATGGCTTGGCGATTGCGGGCGATTATATGTCTGCGGCTTCGTTTTTGGGTATTTCGGCTATGGTATTCACCACAGGCTATGATGGTTTGATTTATTCAACAGGCTTCTTGGTGGGCTGGCCGATTGTGTTGTTCTTGGTGGCAGAGCGTTTGCGTAATTTGGGTAAGTTTACGTTCTCTGATGTGGCAGCTTATCGCTTAGAACAAACACCTGTGCGTTTATTCGCTGCTTCGGGTTCGATTTTGGTGGTGATTTTCTACTTGATTGCTCAAATGGTGGGCGCAGGTAAGTTGATTCAACTGTTATTCGGTATGGATTATATCTATGCGGTGATTTTGGTGGGCGTGTTGATGGTGTGCTATGTGTTGTTTGGCGGTATGCTGGCAACCACTTGGGTGCAAATCATTAAGGCGGTGATGTTGTTGTCAGGTGCGTCTTTCATGTCGTTTATGATTTTGAAACACTCTGGTTTCAGCATGGAAATGATGTTCCAACAAGCAACGGCAATTCATGAAAAAGGCATTGATATTTTAGGTCCGGGGGGCTTGGTAAGTAATCCTGTTGATGCGATTTCTTTGGGCTTGGCATTGATGTTTGGTACAGCAGGTTTGCCTCACATTCTGATGCGTTTCTTTACAGTACCTGATGCCAAAGAGGCGCGTAAATCGGTATTTGTGGCAACAGGCTTTATTGGTTACTTCTATTTGCTGACTTTTGTGATTGGTTTTGGTGCGATTATTTTTGTTACCAAAGACAACCCTCATTTCTTCACGCAAATGGTTAAAGAAGGCAAAACGGTTTATGAGATGGTGGGTGGCACCAATATGGCAGCGATTCACTTATCTGAGGCTTTGGGCGGTAACTTGTTCTTAGGCTTTATCTCTGCGGTGGCGTTTGCGACAATTTTGGCAGTGGTAGCAGGTTTGGCATTGTCAGGTGCGTCTGCGGTGAGCCATGATATTTATGCTTCGGTGATTCGTAAAGGCAAGGCTTCGCAAGAAGAGGAAATGAAAGTTTCTAAATTGACCACTTTAACTTTGGGTGTATTGGCTATTTTGTTTGGTGTGATGTTTGAAAACCAAAACGTGGCATTCATGGTGGGCTTGGCATTCTCGATTGCTGCTTCAGCCAACTTCCCTGTGTTGATGTTGTCTATGTTCTGGAAAGGTTTGACCACTAAAGGCGCGGTTATCGGTGGCTTTACGGGTTTGGCTTTGGCGGTGGTGTTGATTGTGTTGGGTCCAACTGTGTGGGTAAGCGTGTTAGGCAATGCTGAAGCGGTATTCCCTTATAAAAACCCTGCTATTTTCAGTATCCCTGCTGCCTTTATTGTGAGCTGGATTGTGTCGCTGTTAGACAAATCTGAGCAAGCGAAAAAAGACCAAGAAGGTTTTGAAGCGCAATATGTTCGCTCGATGACGGGCATTGGTGCAGCCGAAGCCTCTGACCATTAATTTTCAATTTGCTTACATTGCGGTATGGTGTGCAGCCATACCGCTTTTTTGCATGATACGGTACAATATTGTTTAATCATTAAGCAAAGGGGTAGATATGTATTTTGTTGACCGCACAGCGGTGGTATTGAAGCCAACCCAATTTTTTTTGGATTGGCTTAAATCTTTAGATGAGAATATGCCTGATTTATCGCTGGAACAAATTCGCAGTAATTGTTCGGTGTTTTTAGTGCCTGAATTTGAAACACCCGAAGCGGTGATTTCTTATTTTGATGAGCGTTATCAGCAGATTTTTGAAGCAGAAGTCAGCTCGTGGGATGTGGCGAAAAAGGATTGGCCCAGCGATATGAGTTTGCAAGCATTTTGGCAGTTTTTCGATGTGGAAATTCACGATATGGTGTTAGACATGGAAGAAGCTGAAATGATGGTAAGTCCTGTGTTAGACAATATGATGTAATGCAGGCGTTTACGATTGAATGGCAACCTTCGCGGGTGGGTAAAACGGCTGTATGGGTGTTACATGGTGCGGCTGTTTTTGTTTGCTTGGGTTGGTTTCGCGGAATAGGGCTGTTTTTGGGCATGATTTTGTTGATGGCAAGTGCGTATTGGGCATGGCAACAGCAAAATTTGTTGGCAAAAACGGCAATTGCTGCGCTAGAAGTGGATGAACAAGGCTATGCGGCGGTGCGTTTGGTGCATGAACGCAACTGGGTGGATACGGAATTGTTGGCAGGCAGTTTGATTCATCCTTATGCGTGTTTTTTAGCATGGCGCATTCATGAACGAACGGTTTGGCAATGTGTATTGCCTGATATGACTGATGCCGATGCGTATCGGCGTTTATTGGTATGGGCGCGTTTTGGTCGCCCAAAAGAATAAGAAGTTTTAAAATATGCAAAAATCATTAAATGATTGGTTATCACACTTGGAAACTGCGCACAGTCAAGGTTTAATTGATATGGGTTTGGCGCGTGTGGGGGAAGTGAAAAATCGCATGGGCTTACAGCCTACTTGTCCTGTGGTGGTGGTGGCAGGAACAAATGGTAAAGGTTCAGTTTGTGCGTTTTTAACGCAGATTTATAAGCAGGCTGGTTTTAAAGTTGGCACGCTCACCAGTCCGCATTTATTGCGCTTTAACGAACGCATCGCGTTGAATGGTCAGCCTGTTGATGATGATAGCATTGTGGCAGCGTTTGAACGCATCGAAGCCGCGCGAGGTGAAATTTCACTCACTTATTTTGAATTTAACACCTTGGCGGCGGTGGATATTTTTATTCAAGCGCAAGTTGATGTGATGATTTTGGAAGTCGGTTTAGGCGGTCGTTTAGATGCGGTGAATGTGTTTGACGCAGATGTGGCTGTGGTAACCAGTGTGGATTTGGATCACCAAGCCTTTTTAGGCGATACGATTGAACAGGTGGGTTTTGAAAAAGCAGGAGTGTTTCGCACAGGTAAACCCGCGATTTGTGGACAAAATCCACCGCCTGAATCCTTGCGCCAACACGCTGAACAAATAGGTGCAACGTTATTATTGATTCAGCGTGATTTTGCATACAGTAAATTGGAAAATCAGCAATGGTCGTTCCATTTTCATCCGCAAAATCAGCCACAACGCAATCGCAATGCTTTGCCTATTCCTGCGCTACGCGGTGCATATCAATTAAACAATGCGGCTTGTGCGTTGGCGGTGGTGGAATGTTTATATACACGTTTGCCGATTGATGTGGGTTCGATTAAGCGCGGTTTGTTGTTGGTAGAAAATGCAGGGCGTTTTCAGGTGTTGGCAGGCAGACCCATCACGGTGTTGGATGTGGGACACAATCCTCATGCTGCCCGTGCCTTGCGTCAGGGCTTGTTGGCATTGCCGTTTGCTGAAAAACGCATTGCGGTGTTCAGTATGTTGGCAGATAAAGACATGGACAGCGTATTGGATATTTTAAAAGACCAATTTGACCATTGGTATATCGCACCACTTCATATGCCGCGTGGCGTGAATAATAATGAGCTACAAACCAAGTTAGCAGCACACCAAATTGAATCAGTAAAATCGTTTTCTACCATAGCAGAAGCCTATCGTGCAGCTTTGGCGATAGCGACAGAAAATGATAGAATAATCGTTTTCGGTTCTTTTCATACGGTGGCTGAAGTAATGACACTTATGATGGATAAATAGTATGTCAGACAAATTAGAATTTTCAGAAGAAGGATTTCAACAGCTGAAACGTAAAAATCGGCTTCAGCTCATCGGGGTAAGCGCAATCATTTTGGTAACAGGTTTGTTCTTGGGCAAGAGTTGGTTGGCAGAAGAACAAAGTCAATCTGCGACAGCCGATAATGTGGATATGTATACTGCCAGCGGTGTATTGGGCAGTAATGGCATTACGGAAGAGCAAGCCGATAAATTAGATGTAGGGCAAGCGGTGATATTAGAACCCCTGCCTGGGGAAGAAGAAAATGTACAGCAGGTTGAGCTGAATAATCCTTTAGTGGGGGCAGAAGAAGCAGCTTCTACGCCAACAGAAGCCAGTCGTTTGCCTAATGTTGCCATGACAACGGCTGCCGTTGCTGCCACCGCAGCTACTGCCACTGCCGCATTAACACCGAAAAAAGATACCGCAGTTTATGAATTAAAAGAAGGACAAGAAACCGTTACAGCAGCCGACCCTGATGGTGGTTTGCGTACGGTTGTGAAAAAGGCAGAGCCTAATGCCCATTATGATGGCGCACCTTTGCCTGTGGTGACCATTTCCAGCGCGAAAGTGGATAATAAAGAACAAGTTTTAACGCTACAAGAAAAAGCTGCTGCGCCCACAGAAGTGAAAAAAGTGGAAACACCTGTTGAAACCACCAAAGTGGTTGAAACGAAAACGGCGGTAGAGAAAAAACAGCAAACAGAAGTCGCTGCGAAACAACAAGCGGAAGCGAAAAAAGCAGAGCGTGCGGAAGAAGCCAAACGTGTTGCCGAGCAAAAACGCCAAGCTGAGTTAAAAGCAAAACAACAAGCGGAAGCGAAACGAGAAGCACGCGCGGAAGAAGCCAAACGTGTTGCCGAGCAAAAACGCCAAGCCGAGTTAAAAGCAAAACAACAAGCGGAAGCGAAACGAGAAGCACGCGCGGAAGAAGCCAAACGTGTTGCCGAGCAAAAACGCCAAGCCGAGTTAAAAGCAAAACAACAAGCGGAAGCGAAACGGGCAGAGCGTGCGGAAGAAGCCAAACGTGTTGCGGAGCAAAAACGCCAAGCTGAGTTAAAAGCAAAACAACAAGCAGAAGCGAAAAAAACAGAGCGAGCGGAAGAAGCCAAACGTGTTGCCGAGCAAAAACGCCAAGCTGAGTTAAAAGCGAAACAGCAAGCGGAAGCAAAACGCGCAGAGCGTGCGGAAGAAGCCAAACGTGTTGCGGAGCAAAAACGTCAAGCCGAGTTAAAAGCGAAACAGCAAGCGGAAGCAAAACGAGAAGCACGCGCGGAAGAAGCCAAACGTGTTGCCGAGCAAAAACGCCAAGCGGAATTAAAAGTAAAACAGCAAGCAGAAGCGAAACGGGCAGAGCGTGCGGAAGAAGCCAAACGTGTTGCGGAGCAAAAACGCCAAGCCGAGTTAAAAGCGAAACAGCAAGCGGAAGCGAAAAAAGCAGAAGAAGCCAAGCGCGTGGCGGAACAGAAAAAACAAGCTGAATTAAAAGCCAAGCAACAAGCAGAAGCCAAACGAAAAGCTGCGGCTGATAAGGCACAAGCGGCATTGAATAATCAATCTGGTAAGCAATCGGCCAATCCTAAAGCCATTTTAAATGGCGAACAAAGTGGCAAAGCCATTGTGCAGGCGGGTGCTTATACCAGCGAAAGCCAAGCCAAACAAATTCAACAGCGTTTGGCACAAGCAGGTATTAAAACCCATATTAATGAATTCAATACAGCCAAAGGCACCACGCTTTATCGTGTGCGTACAGGTTCTTATCCTAATCGCGCGGCTGCCAATCAAGCCTTAGGACGCATCAGAATGCAAGGTGTGGAAGGCAAAATTATTGGACAGCCTTAATGATGGCAACATTTGATATTTTGGCATTGGGTTTGGTGGGCGTGTCTATCGCCATTTCCATGATGCGCGGTATTGTGCATGAAATCGCTTCCTTGCTAACATGGATTGTGGCATTTATCATGGCACGTTTGTTTGCTCAACCCTTTGCCGATGCTTTTTTAACCACCGTTCAACCGCCCGCTTTAGCCAGCGTGGCGGCTTTTGTCTTGGTGTTTGCGGCGGCATGGTTGGCGCAATATTTTGTGCGTTCCCTCCTAACAGCAGGCATAGAAGCGGCAGGATTGGGCGGTGTGAATCGTATGCTGGGCGGAATATTTGGCGCAGTACGCGGTGTGTTGGTGGTAACACTGGTGGTGTTGGTGTGTGCGTTTACCGATTTGCCCCAAACGGCAGATTGGCGCAATGCGTTCAGCGCCCCATTTTTTGAAACATTGGCGACTTTTGCTGTTCCCTATTTGCCTGATTTTTTAGCGGAAAAAGTGCAATATAAGGCGCTGTAATTTTCTTGGGAGAGAAAACAGAATGTGTGGTGTGTTTGGCTTGGTGGCTCACGAACCTGTTAATCAATTATTGTATGATGGTTTACAGATGTTGCAACATCGCGGACAAGATGCGGCAGGCATTGTAACCATAGAAGGTTCAACTTTTCATATGCACAAAGGCAAAGGCATGGTGCGCGAAGTGTTCCGTACCCGTAATATGCGCGATTTGCTCGGACACGCAGGGATTGGACATGTGCGCTATCCCACCGCAGGCAATGCAGGCAGCAGCGCAGAAGCACAGCCTTTTTATGTGAGTTCACCTTTTGGCATTGTGTTGGCACATAATGGTAATCTCACCAACACCGATGAATTGTATCAAAGTGTGTGCGATAAGCATTTACGCCATGTGAATACAGGTTCAGATTCAGAAGTATTGCTCAATGTATTTGCCCACGAATTGCGCCGTGAAGTAACCACATCGGCAGGGAATCAATTAAACATAGACCATATTTTTAATGCCGTTAGCAAATTACATCAGCAGGTACGCGGTGCGTATGGCGTGGTGGCATTGATTGCAGGCTATGGTTTATTGGCATTTCGCGACCCATTTGGGATTCGTCCTTTGGCTTTGGGTAAACAAGTGAATGAACAAGGCGAAATCGATTATGCGGTGGCTTCTGAGTCGGTGGTGTTTAACAGCATGGCTTTTGATTTAGAACGCGATATTGCACCTGGTGAGGCGGTGTTTATTACACTAGATGGTAAGTTTTACAGCCGCCAATGTGCAGAACACAGCAAATTAGCTCCTTGTTTATTTGAATATGTTTATTTTGCGCGTCCTGATTCGGTGATTGATGGCGTTTCGGTGTATGAAGCACGGGTAGAAATGGGCGTAACCTTAGCGGAAAAAGTGAAGCGCGAGTTAAATTTAGATGAAATTGATGTGGTGATGCCCATTCCTGATACCAGTCGTCCCAGCGCGATGGAGTTGGCACAATATTTAGGTAAACCCTATCGCGAAGGTTTTATTAAAAATCGCTATATTGGGCGCACCTTTATCATGCCTGGGCAAGCAACGCGCAAAAAATCTGTCCGCCAAAAGCTCAATCCTATGGATGCTGAGTTTAAAGATAAAAACATTTTATTGGTGGACGACTCCATTGTGCGCGGCACAACCAGCCGTGAAATCGTGGAAATGGCGCGCGCGGCAGGTGCGAAAAAAGTGTTTTTTGCTTCGGCTGCACCTGAAGTCCGTTATCCCAATGTATATGGCATCGATATGCCCACACGCGAAGAATTAATCGCCAATGGACGTACCACCGAGCAAATTGCGGCTGAAATCAGCGCCGATGCGTGCGTGTTCCAAGATTTAGGCGAATTAGAAAACGTGATTCGCGGTTTGAATCCGAAGATTGAAGCCTTTGATAGCTCATGTTTTAATGGTCAATACTTAACAGGCGATATTGACGAACCTTATCTGCAACGCTTATCACAAGGCAAATCATCGAGTGCTGCCGCGTTTGTACCGCCTTCTTTGATAGACCACAGCGTGCGCGTGGACAACAGCGAAGACTAATCTTCCAGCCTTAAGCGCATGATTTTCCAAAGCGGATTCATCATGCGCTTTTCTTATGCCATACATACTTTGCTTGAAACTCCCCCAAAATAGGCGCAAAATGCCGTCTTTTCTCATTCATAGCGAAGATGAGTCATGACACCATCCCTTCATCCTGCCACGCTGGCGATTCGTGGCGCAAAATACCAAACTGAATATAACGAACACAATCAAGCCCTATTTATTACCAGCAGCTTTATGTTTGATTCGGCTGCCGATGGTGCTGCATTGTTTGCAGGCGAAAAAACAGGTTTCACTTATAGCCGCACTGCCAATCCCACGATTAGCGCGTTTGCTGAACGTGTTGCCCAGTTGGAACAAGGTGAACAAGCTGTTGCCATGGCAACGGGTATGGCGGCGATTCAAGCCGCCCTGCTGACCTTTTTAAGTGCAGGCGACCACTTGATTTGCAGTCGCAGCCTATTTGGTACCACCATGGGTTTTATCATGAACCATGTAACGCGCTTTGGCATTGAAGTTACCTTGGTTTCACAAACCGATTTGGCTGAATGGCGCGCTGCATTGCAACCCAATACCAAAATGTTCTTTTTAGAAACGCCATCTAATCCTTTAAACGAAGTTGCCGATTTAGAAGGTTTGGCAACCATTGCACATGAAGCAGGCGCATTATTGGTGGTGGATAACAGCTTCTTAACGCCTGCTATCCAACAACCTTTGCGCTTTGGCGTGGATTTATCGGTTCATTCGGCAACAAAAGCGATTGATGGACAGGGCAGGGTGCATGGCGGCGTGGTGGTTGGCAGCAGCGAACTGATGAAGCCCATTCAAATGTATATGAACTCGGCAGGTTTATCCTTATCGCCATTTCATGCGTGGGTGCTGTTAAGCGGTGTGGAAACACTGTGTTTGCGTATGGAAAAACAATGTGCCAATGCCGACCAACTTGCCGCATGGTTGCGCGAACAACCGCAAGTGTTAAACGTTTATCATGCAGGATTTGCCGACCATCCACAGGCAGATTTAGTCAAGAAACAGCAAAGTGCAGGCGGTATTGTGGTGGCGTTTGAAGTGGAAGGCGGACAAGAAGCTGCATGGAAGCTGATGGATAGGGTGCAGATTTTCTCCAAAACAGCCAACTTAGGCGATGTACGTTCCACCATTACCCACCCTTGGACGACAACACACGGTAGAATGGCTGCTGAAGCCAAATATGAAGCAGGCATTCGTGAAGGCTTATTGCGTATTTCGGTGGGGATGGAATATATTGATGATTTGATTGCTGATTTGCAGCAAGCCATGATAGGGGAATAGTGTATGACTGAAGCCGAATTTGCCAGTTGGTCGTTAAAAATTGGTTTAACGGTATTAATTTTGTTTTTGGGCTTTATTGTGTGGGATTTGGGTAAGAAATCTCAGGCAGGAAAGTTTGGTATGTTTATCTTGTTTTTGGTATTGGGGCTGGGGGTTTTTGGTTTTATATTCAAAAATGTATTGATTGAGTTTTTTATTTTGAATAAGTAGGAATGTATGCTGCGCTATATTGTCCAACGCTTATTGTTGTTGATACCCACTTTGTTGGGTATTTTGGCAATCACGTTTGCCATTATTCAGTTTGTGCCAGGCGGCCCTGTGGAACAAATGGTGGCGCAATTATCGGGCAGTGGAGCGTTGGGCGAAGCGGCGGCAGGCTCAGGTAAAGGATTGGGGCAAAATGGTCAGCTCAGTGCGGAAGATATGGCAGCATTGAATGCGCTTTATGGTTTTGATAAGCCGCCGCTTGAGCGTTTTGTTGATATGATGGTGCGGTTTGCGCGTTTTGATTTGGGCGAAAGTTTTTTTCATCATGAAACGGTGTTTGAATTGGTGAAACAAAAGATGCCTGTGTCAATGAGTTTGGGCTTGTGGACGTTTTTTTTAACGTATTTGATTTGTATTCCATTGGGCATTGCTAAGGCGGTGAAAGACGGCAGCCGTTTTGATGTATTAACGGGTATGGCGATTTTGATTGGCTATACCATTCCGCCTTTTGTGTTGGGTTTGGTGTTGTTGGTATTGTTTGGCGGAGGCAGTTTTTGGGCATGGTTTCCACAAGGTGGTTTGGTAAGCGATGAATGGGAAACTTTAAGCACCTTGGATAAAATACAAGATTATTTGTGGCATATGGCATTGCCCATTACGGCTTCGGTGGCGGGTAATTTGGCGGTGATGACGATTTTAACGAAGAATGTGTTTTTAGAAGAAATCCGCCGTCAATATGTTTATACTGCGCGCGCTAAGGGTTTGGGTGAACGGCAGATTTTAATGCACCATGTGTTTCGCAATGCGATGATTCCTTTGATTACGGGCTTTCCTGCGGCATTTATTGGGGCATTTTTTACGGGCAGTTTGTTGATTGAAACGCTGTTTTCGTTAGATGGGCTGGGTTTGTTGTCGTATGAGGCGGTTATCAAGCGTGATTATCCTGTGGTGATGGGAACGCTGTATGTGTTTACGCTGATGGGGTTATTGGCAAAATTGTTATCGGATATTTCTTATTCTTGGGTGGACCCGCGTATTCATTTTGGTGGGCAGAAATAGCCCACCTTGTTTTCCGTTTTTAACGCTGGCGTGCTTTAAAACGTGGATTGCTTTTGCAAATCACATAAACTTTGCCTTTGCGGCGTACGATTTGGCAATCACGATGGCGTTGTTTGGCGGCTTTGAGTGAGGAGAGGATTTGCATTATGCTTCCTTTCTAAATGTGTGGAGTATGTTTTGAAAACGGTTGTTAAACTTGCTGGCGCGTCCTTCGGTGTGGTATTCGCGTTGTTTGCCTGTGTAAACAGGATGGGAGGCGGCAGAAGTATCCAACATCACAACGGGGTATTCTTTGCCATCTGTCCAAACCATGTTTTTACCGTGTGTAGGGGCGCAGGAGCGAATGAGCCAGCCTGTGTTGGCGCTGCTGTCAAAGAATAATACGGTGCGATAGTTGTCGGGATGAATATGGGGTTTCATGTTTTTTCCTTGTGAATGTTATAGTATAACATTTTATATTAAGTGATAATAATTATCAAGTGAGTGCAAGATATGATGCACAATCAGTTTTCTCGTTCTAAATGGCAGGCTTTTAAGCAACACAAGCGGGGTTATTATAGTTTGTGGTTGTTGGCGGTTTTGTTTGCGGTGGCATTGTGTGCGCCTTTGTGGAGTAATGATAAGCCGCTGTGGGTGCAATATCAGGGGGCGCATTATTTTCCTTTGGTGAAGCAGTATTATGACCGTGATTTTGGTGGTGATTTTGATACGCCAGCCGATTATCTTGACCCGTTAATTCGCCAACAAATTACGCAAGTGGGGAATGTTGCGGTGTATCCGTTGAATCCTTATGCGCCCAATACTTTGAATGATTTTGATACGGTTGCCGACCCTGCGCCGCCGTCTGCCCAGCATTTTTTGGGAACAGATGACCGTGGGCGCGATGTGTTGGCGCGTTTGGTATATGGTTTTCGGGATTCGTTGTCGTTTGCTTTGGTGCTAACGGTGATTACAACGGTTATCGGGGTGCTGGCAGGGGCGATACAAGGCTATTTTGGTGGCAAGGTGGATTTATGGATGCAACGTTTTTTGGAAATTTGGGGCGGTTTACCCGAGTTGTATTTGTTGATTATTTTGTCATCGTTTTTTAATCCGAGTTTGTTGATTTTGTTGCTGTTGTTGTCTTTGTTTGGCTGGATGGGCTTGTCGGATTATGTGCGGGCGGAGTTTTTGAAAAATCGACAGACGGATTATGTGTTGGCAGCGAAGAGTATGGGGGTGGGCAATTCAACGATTATGTGGCGACATATTTTGCCGAATAGTTTAACGCCGGTGTTGGCATTTTTGCCGTTTCGGATTTCGGGTGGGGTGTTGGCTTTAACCAGTTTGGATTTTTTGGGCTTGGGTGTGCCTGCTTCGCAAGCGAGTTTGGGCGAATTGTTGTCGCAGGGGAAGGATAATTTAGATGCGTGGTGGATTGGTTTATCGGCATTTGGTGCGCTAACGGTGATGTTGTTGCTGCTGGTGATGATAGGTGAAGGCTTGCGTTATGCGTTTGATGTGCGGGCGAGGAGTTAGGCGATGAATATCGTGGAAATTAATCGGCTGAATGCTTCGTTTCCCAGTAAGCAGGTGTTGTTTGATATTGATATTCAGATTAAGCAAGGTAAGAAAACGGCGATTGTAGGCGAGAGCGGGAGCGGAAAAACGGTATTGGCGCAAGGGATAATGCAGCTTAATCCTGCGGTCGTGTTTACAGGTGAGCTGTGTTATCAAGGTAAGAATGTGTTGGGGCAGACGGCACGTCAGTTGCAAAAATTGCGCGGTAAAGAAATTGGCATGGTGTTTCAAGAACCAATGACGGCGTTAAACCCTGTGATGCAGGTGGGAAAACAAATTGCGGAGGTATTAACCTTGCATTTGGGTTTAGACCGCAAGCAAGCATGGGCAAAAGCGGTGGATTTGTTGCGTGAAACAGGGATTCATGAACCCGAACAAAAAGCCTTTGCTTATCCGTTTCAATTATCAGGTGGACAGCGTCAACGTGCCATGATTGCGATGGCGATTGCGGTTGAACCAAAATTGTTGATTGCCGATGAACCCACAACGGCATTAGATGTGGCGGTGCAAGCGCAAATTTTGGATTTATTGGCACAATTACAGCAAAATCATCAGATGACTTTATTGTATATCACGCATGATTTAAATTTGGTACGCCGTTTTGCGGATGATGTGATTGTGATGCAGCAAGGGCGTGTGGTGGAACAAGGTGCGGTGGCGGAAATTTTTACGCAACCGCAACATGAATACACCCAAATGCTGTTGAATGCTGCTCCTGAACGCTATGTGATGCCGATTGCTCCATCCGCACCAACGGTATTGACAGCACAGCATATCAGCGTGGCGGTAAAAGAGCGTACTGCTTGGTTTAAAAGCCATGAAAAAGTGTTGTTACAGCCTGTGTCGTTTGAGCTGAAAAGCGGCGAAACTTTAGGCATCATGGGCGAAAGCGGTAGCGGTAAAACCACTTTGGCAAAAGCGCTACTGCATTTAATGGAGGCGAAAGGCAGCGTTTTATTAAATGGGCAAGCATGGTCGCCCCAAAATCGGCGCGATATTCAAATGGTGTTTCAGGACCCATTTGGCGCATTTAATCCACGAATGACGGTGCGAGACATTGTGGCGGAAGCCTTAACGGTGCATGAGCCTAAATTGAGCCGAGAAGCGGTTACGCAACGGGTGGTAGAAACATTGCAAGCTGTTGGTTTGCCTGCTGATATTTTGGCGCGTTATCCGCATGAATTTTCGGGTGGACAACGACAGCGTTTGGCGATTGCTCGAGCCATTATTGTGCGCCCTAAGGTGTTGGTGTTAGATGAGCCAACCAGCGCGTTAGATGTGCAATGGCAACAGCAAATTTTAAAATTATTGGCGCAACTGCAACGTGAACATGATTTAAGTTTGTTGATTATCAGCCATGATTTGGCGGTAATTCGGGCATTATCGCATCGTGTGATGGTGTTAAAAGCGGGTGAAGTGGTGGAAACAGGCGAATATGAGCAGGTGTTTGCTGCGCCCCAACATGAATATACGCAAACTTTGTTATTACATCATTGATAAAAAGGAAAATTATGAAGCTCACGTTGATGTTTCGCGAATATTGTAGCTTGTGCCATCAAATGAAAGCACAATTACAGCCATGGCAACAAGAATTTGGCTTTACTTTGGAAGTGTTGGATGTGGACGCAGATGAAGCGTTGGAAGCGCGATATAATGAATTCGTGCCTGTGTTGTTGGCAGGCGAAACGGAAATTTGCCATTGGCATTTAGACGAAGAAAAGCTACGCGCTTATTTGGAGCAACATTAAAAAAACCGCTTGTTGGCAAAACAAGCGGTTTTGAGTTTTAGCGCAGTTCGCTATGTAAACGCGAGAGCCAAGTGGCAGCATCTTTGCCACGATAGGCGCTGCCATCTTTATTTAAAATTTGAATCCGCGCACCTTGATTGGTCGGCTCAACATAGACAATCAATTCAGGTAAAGGGGCAGGAGCTTCTGCTTTTTTGCCAAGCATACGGCTAAAGAAGCCAGGTTTGGTTTTGCTCACCTTATCGCTTTCGGCAGGGGCAGGTTGCACCAAATAAGCATGTTTATCCACTTTTTGCCCAATTACGGTTAAACCAATGCGGTCTAATGCGAGGGCAGTGCGGCGCCAATTACGCTCATAATCACCTGTGAGCAACACGCTGTTGGGTTCTAAACGTGCTAAACCGTTTTGCTGCGTGTTGGGGCGTTGCAATTCTTTTTGCACTTGGGCTTCATCTGCGCCCATGTATTGCATAAAACGCGCTAAGAAAGCCGCTTCCAAATTGGGGTCATTGGGGCGCGGTTGCCACATGGTATTATCTTTGTTTTTATCGGAATACACTTCTTGCATTCCTTTGTGAGCAAAGAATACATCGGTTGAACCGTTTTTATTGGCTTCAATGCGGATAATGAATTTATCGCGTTCACTGGTGGAATAAATACCACCTAAACCCACTTTTTCAAACAAGCTACGCAAGCCATCGGCAGGCAATTTGGCGCGATTTTCTGCCCATTCGGTTTCCATTTGACCAATCGCAGGTTCTTCATTGCCAATGGTAAAGCCATTTTCTTGCCAGAAGGCTTTTAATAAAGGCCAAATTTCAGCAGGTTTTTTGCCATCTACAACCAACCAACGTTGGCTGCCATCGCGTTCAATACGCACCCCTTTTACCCCCGCCAACACGGCTTGGCTGGCAGCTTGTTGCACAGCAGGCGTGCGATTGATATCGCTGGCACGCACCGCACCGCTACCCGCAGGCAGTTGATACAGATTGCCTTGATTAGGATTGGTTAAATCGGGCGGAACTTCTAAATTCACCACTTTACGATTGGTGGATTGATAGTCCAATTTGGGTTGTTCTTTTTTGCTACCTGAACAGGCAGCCAAGCTCAATAGGGCAAGAGCGCACACAGTCAATTTTGTAGGTGTCATATTGGTTTCCTGTGGGAGATTAAATCAGTTGGGCGGCAGCTAAGGCAGCACGAACTTTAGCTTGACCTTCAGCAGTCAGCTCAATGATGGGTAAGCGAACATGAGGCGCACATTGGTTTAATACGCTACACGCCCATTTAGGTGCCGCAGGGCTGGGTTCGCAGAACATCACATCATAGATGGGAATTAACTGTTGATTTAAAGCGCGTGCCGTAGCGATATTGCCTGCTATGGCTTCACGACACATATCGGCAAACAGTTTGGGAGCAACATTACCCGCTACGGTAATCACACCATCACCGCCACATAATAAAAATGCCAAACCTGTGGGGTCATCGCCTGAATACACGGCAAAGCCTTCTGGCACTTGGTTGATTAAGTCGATTTCACGCGCAATATCGCCACTGGCTTCTTTCACGCCCACAATATTGGGGATTTGGGCAAGGCGTAAAATGGTTTCATTGCTCATATTCACAACGGTACGCCCAGGAACGTTGTAGATAATCATGGGAATGGTGGTGGCTTCGGCAATGGCTTTGAAATGACGGTAAATGCCTTCTTGTGAAGGTTTGTTGTAATAGGGAACAACGGATAGGGTGTAGTCTGCGCCTAGGCGTTCAGCCGCTTGGGAAAGTGCGATGGCTTCGGCAGTATTGTTGGCACCTGTTCCTGCAATCACAGGGATACGCTTATTGACGTGTTTTACGGTGGCTTCAATCACAGCTAAATGTTCTTCAACAGGTAAGGTGGCGGATTCGCCAGTCGTGCCAACAGCAACAATGCCATCGGTGCCATTGGCAATATGCCAATCTAATAAGGTTTCTAGTTGGGCGAAGTTGATGCTGCCATCTTCGTGCATGGGAGTAACTAGGGCGACTAAGCTGCCTTTTAACATGATTTAAGCCTTTATTTCTCAATACGGAAAAAATGAAGTGATTGTAGCCTAAGTTGGGCAAAGTGGGGAATAGGGTCTATGGGTGATTAGTTTAACCATTCGGGCGGTATGGGGCAAACGGGAATGGGTTGGATTTTGTGTTGCATGGCACGATTCAAACGGCGATAAATGCTTAATACTTCTTGCTGTCTGCCGGTGAAGTGTTCTAGGGGTTGATGGGGGGGAATGCTCATTGCCCATTCTAATTCGGGATAGCTGGCACCCATTTGTTGTTCATCGGTGCGTTCAGTATCCCATAAGCCATCGGTGGGAACGGCATCTTGAATGGCTTGAATCACATTGAGCGCACGGGCAAGTGCATAAACTTGTGTTTTCAGCAAATCACCAATCGGGCTAATATCCACGCCGCCATCGCCATATTTGGTAAAAAAGCCCACGCCAAAGTCTTCCACTTTATTGCCTGTGCCTGCCACCAATAAGCCATTGAGTTGCCCATAATGATACAAGGTGAGCATACGCAAACGGGAACGGCTATTGGCTAAGGCAAGCTGTTTGCTGGGATAGTCGTTTTCATCAACATCAACGGTTTGGGCGAATTGTTCAAATGTGGGTGTTAAATCCACACGCAAGCTGCGAACATTGGAATAACGATGGTGTAAATCGGCAATATGCGCTTGGGCGCGGCTCACTTGGTCGGCAGCTTGGCGAATGGGCATTTCTAATAATAAAACATCTAAGCCTGTTTGCGCGGCTAGGGTGGAAACCACCGCCGAATCCACCCCGCCCGACACCCCCACCACAAAGCCCTTGGCATGGGCTTGTTGGACATAATCATTCAGCCAGTGAACAATATGTGAAATAACGGCATCGCTTTGCATGGGGGTTTCCTTTTTAAAATGGCTGCAAAACGCCTAATATAACGCGCTTATTGGGCAACTGGCAATGTACAATTTAGCGCTAACCCACCGACAAATGGCGATTGTGAAACGCGCTGAGTGTGCCTCTATGTCCAATGCTAATGATGATGCTGTGTGGTAAACGCTGACGAATTAATGTATACAACGCCGCTTCGGTGGGTTCATCTAAGGCGGCAGTGGCTTCATCGAGCAGCAACACTTTAGGCTGCATGAGCAAGATACGCGCAAACGCAACGCGCTGTAATTCACCGGGGGACAAGCGGCGTTGCCAGTTGTCTTCAGTGTCCAGTAAATCAATCAAATGCGCCAGATAACATTCTTGTAACACCGTTTGCAAATCAGGGTGATGTAAATCAATATGCGGATAACAAATGGCTTGGCGCAAACTGCCTTGTGGCGTGTATGGGCGTTGTGGCACAAATAAAATCTCGTTTGCATCGGGGCGACCAATTTGCCCCCTGCTGCCAAATGGCCACAAGCCTGCGAGTGTTCGTAATAACGATGTTTTACCGCAACCACTCGCCCCGCGTATCAACAAAGCATCGCCTGTTGCCAAGTCAATATTCACGTTATCCAATAAAATTTCGCCATTATTGCGATATAAAGTCAATTCCTTGAGAGAAAGTGTAGCCACTGTTTCGCTGATGGTGGCGTGTTGCGTGGACGGTTGTTGCTGTGTACTATTGAGAAAACCACTTAAACGCTCCAAACGAGCGCGATAGGCGGTAAATTCTTCATAGAAATTGCGGAAAAACGATAAGGCACGTTGTAAACGGGCGAAGGCTTGTACCGTTTGCTGAATATCGCCGATTTTAATTTGTCCTGCAAACAGACGAGGTGCTTGCAAAATAATGGGCAATAATTGCACACCTTGGCTAAACATATCATTAAAACCATTTAACGCCACACTTTGTCGCGCAATACGCCAACGGTTGCGAATAATGGCAGCAAAACGCTGATTTAACTGCTGTTGTTCATGCCATTCGCCATTATAAAACGCCACACTTTCCGCATGGTCGCGTACCCGAATCAAAGAATAGCGATAATCGCCATTGAGTTTTTCATTTTCATAATTATGACGAATTAGAGGATTACCAATCCACATGGCAATCACCGTTGCCAAAATCACAAAAATAAACACAAAATAAACAATGCCATGCGGAATATCTACTCCAAACAGCGTCAATACCCCTGCCAGCCCCCATAACACAATGGCAAATTCCATAGAAGAAATCACCGAATTTAACATGCCCCGAATAAATTCAATGGTAGAGGTAATAAAGTCTTGTGCATCTTGCTGAATACGCTGGTCAATATTATCGGGCGCATAACGTTGCATTTGCAGGCGGTAATAGTTTTTATCGGCTAACCAGCGTTCAATCAACACCGTATTCAGCTTTTCCGACCATTTAATCGCCAAACTTTGGTCTAAAAAATCATTAACCACACCATTAAACGTTCGCATCAACACCACGCCTGCATTCATGGCAGCAAACAGCCAAAAGGCTTGAATATTGAGGTCTTGCATGGAACTGTATAAGCCATTTGACATAAACGTGCTTAACACATTTAAGCGCACTTCGGTGAGCAATAAAATAATCATGACCACCACCGCCAAAGCCACTTTGCTGCCGCTTTTTTTATTTAAACACGGTTGCAGAATGTGCCAAAACTGTTTGCCAAAACGAGTGCGTCCAACCAATAAGATGATGATAACTAAGATAATTAATACACCTGCTAAGGTTTGCACAAGCCAAAGCGGTGTGTTGTTGAGTTCAATTTGCCATTTTTGCATGATGGTTCAATCAATGAGTTGAGGTGTTGCGTTGGATGATTTTAAAAGTGATAAAAAGCAACAATAAAATGCTACTTTGTATAAAAAAATACTATTAAATGTAAAAAAACAATTATAATCCGTTTTCGTATTTTTTAGAAATAATTCTCAACATCGTTATTAAAGTAGGATAATAGTTATGCCTCACAAACTCGCTTTATTGCCTTTATTGATTGTTCAAGGTTTTGCTTATGCCGCCGACAACACCGCTTCCAACGATGCGCCTGCATCAGAAAAGTTGCAAGAAGTGGTGGTAACAGGAAAACGCATCAAGTCGTTTTCGATTGCCAGCGATGGCGATTTGCGTGATCGCGTTAATTTGGGTTTATTAGGGCGTGCCAATGCGTTTACTTCGCCCATCACGGTGGTAAACTATGACCAAAAAGTATTAGAAGACAATGCCGCGCGTACTTTAGTGGACACCATTGCGAAAACCGATGCCTCTACCATGCAATTTGGTGGGGAAAGCAATACCTTGCAAGGTTTGTATGTGCGCGGTTTGCAAGTAGATACACGTCAATTTAGTGTAAACGGTTTGGCAGGAATGTATTCATATCAAAGCTCGCCAACGGCAGCCATTGATTCGGCACAGTTGATTAAGGGGGCAAGTAGTGCCATTAATGGTATGGACCCTGAAGGTGCGGTGTCAGGCGCGGTCAACATCGAAACCAAGAAAGCCAGCGATACCCCTCTGAATAAAATCGGTTTGGGTTATTTTAGTGATAGCCGCGCTCAAGGCACATTTGATTTTGGACGCCGTTTTGGTGCTAATAAAGAGTGGGGTGTGCGCCTGAACGGTAATTTGCGTCATGGCGATACGCCACGCGATGGTTATGCGGAAGACAATAAAGAATTTGCGTTGAACACCGATTATCGTGGTGAAAAACTGCGGGTGGCATTTGATAGCATGTATTCCAAACGCAAAACCACAGGTGCGCGGGCGCGTTTTCAAGATATGCAGAATTTAAAATTCAGCTTACCTGCTGCGCCTGATGGTGAAACCAACTTAGTTCCCAGTTGGCAAAAACAGACCACGCGCGACCAAACCAATATGCTCACGTTTGAATATGACACCGACTTTGATGCCCAAATTTCAGGCGGTATTGGTTACAACAAATCGCGTTATTACGGCAACTTTACGCAATTAGCAGCGGTGGATACGGCAGGTAATTATTATTTGGGCAGTGTGCCGACTGCCAATCAAATTAGACGAGGCGTTGCAGGCAATGGCTCACGTTTAAGCAACCAAAGCACGCGCACGTTTAGCACCAATTTATCGGCACGCGGTGAGTTTTACACAGGAAATGTATCGCACAACTGGAGTACCGCTTATGACCGTGTGCGCCGTGCGCGTTTGAATTATTGGGGCAGTGGTTATAGCCCAAGTTTTGCCACCAATATGTACAACCCTTATCGCAATTCAATGTTTGGTGCAACGGAGCCAACTTTAGCAGCACTCTATACTTTGCCTGATGTGAATTCAACGGCGGTAACCAATAGCGTGGCGTTGTCGGATACTTTGGGTTTTGTGAATAATCAATATCGCCTCACTTTGGGCGGACGGATGCAATGGATTAAGCAAGAAAATAAACCCAGACGCACCGATAGTAAAACCGTTTCAGCTTCCGCGCATCGCTTTAGCCCTATGTTAGCGGCAGCGTGGGTGCCACGTTCGGATTTGGTGGTATATGGTAACTATATGGAAGACCTTGAACCCGGTACGATTGACACCGATACAGGCAGCATGGCAGACCCGCGTGTTAGCAAACAAGTGGAAGTAGGTGTGCGGAAAAACTGGGGCAATGTGGTAACCAGTTTAAATGCGTTCCAAATTTCTCGTCCTGGTTATTGGCGTGGCAATACCACAGCGAATACGGATTTTGCGGCATTAAAAGCCAAAGCAGGTGCGGCACAAGGTAAAGAGCGCAATCGAGGTATTGAGTTGAATGCTTATGCGAATGTGTTGAATCAAACCTTGCGTCCGAGCTTGGGTTTAATGTATTTGAAAGCAGATTTGATTAATTATCCTAACTATGCGGATAATTTGGTGAAAGGTAGCCAAGTTGCCAGCCCACGCATGATTGCGAAAGCAGGGGTGGAATGGGATACGCCTTTTGTGAAAGGTTTAACCTTAAATGGTCATGTGCAACATATTGGCAAGTCTTATCAAGATACCAACCGTCAGTATAAATTGCCTTCTTATACTTTGGTTGATGTGGGCGCACGTTATCGCACTAAAGTGGGTAAAAATAATACTTTGACGGTGAGTGGTTCGGTAGAAAACTTGTTTAACAAGCATTACTGGCAACTGCAACGTGGTCAATATGACCGCAGCTTCGCGGTATTGGGTATGCCACGCACTTATTGGTTAAAAGCGGAATATTCGTTTTAAAGCTGGATAACAAAACACCCTGTTGATTGAAACAGGGTGTTTTTTTGCTGCAAGATGTTTCACAGGACGACACATAAAGTATCGCCCTACATGAAATTAAGCGCGTTTGCGGAATTCGCCTGTGCGGGTGTCGATTTCAACTTTGTCGCCGTTTTCGATGTAAGACATCACTTGGATTTCGGTGCCACCTACTAAACGTGCGGTTTTCATTACTTTGCCTGAAGTGTCGCCTTTAACAGCAGGCTCGGTGTATTCTACTTCGCGCACGATGATGGTAGGCAATTCAACAGAAATGGGGTTGCCTTCATAGAAGGTTACTTCGCAAATGTCTTCCATGCCATCTACGATGAATTTGAGGTTGTCGCCAATGTTTTCGGCTTCTACTTCGTATTGGTTGAATTCTTCGTCCATGAAGACATACATGGGGTCGGCAAAATAGCTGTAAGTGCAGTTTTTGCGGCTTAATACTACCACGTCAAATTTGTCATCGGCTTTGTAGATGGTTTCGGTGGCAGCGCCTGTGAGCAGGTTTTTCAGTTTCATGCTCACTTTAGCGGAAGAGCGACCCCCTTTGATGTATTCGGTTTTTTGTACCACCATAGGGTCGTTGCCCACCATAAATACGTTGCCTGCGCGGAGTTCTTGTGCGGTTTTCATGGGTTATCCAATCAGATTTGTGAAAAATAAAACGCATTATTTTAGCGATGTTCGATAAATTTGGCTAGTTTTTCCATGGCAGAGGCTTGCTGAAACAGGTGTTGTTGCCATATTTGGCTGCTGTGTTGCCAAGTGGAAAAATGCTGTTGTAGGGTGTGCCATGCTTGGAGACGTTGGGCGGTGTTGAGGGTGTGTGCGCCGTTGAGTTCATCGGAAAGGCTTTGATGGGCGGTGCGAATTTCAGGTGGAAATACGGTGTAGGCTTTTTGCCAAAAGGCGTGCAGTTTGTCTAGATGTGCCATTTCGTCTTGTGGGTAGATGTGCCAAAGAAAGGGTTTGCCTGCTAATTGGGCGCGAACAAAGCTGTCTTCGCCGCGAATGATGGCACCATCAACCAGATGCAATAGGGCATCAAATTGGTTTTGTGGCACAAAGGGAAGATGAATCAGGCGTATGTGTTGGATGGAATAGTGGTCGCCTGCGTGTTGTAGGGCATGGGCGGGGATACATTGGGCTTGGCGCAGGCTTTCGATGATGGGTTTGCCTGCTAATAATAGGGTGATGGGCTGTGGGTATTGTTGCCAAGTGTGTAACCATGTTGCCCAAATGGGGCTGGCATAGCCAAATAAGAGCCATTCGGTTTGGTTTTTAGTGGGAAGTGCAAGGCTGGAGCGTAAGCTCGTGAGGTGAGATTCGGTGAGTTGTTGTGGGTAGTGTTGTTCACGCAATAAACCGCCACTGCGTTCGCTAAAACCCATCAGCCAAAAATATTTGGGATAGCCATCGGCTTGTGGGGAGGGTTTGCCGTGCATGGCTTCTGCCCAATCTTCGGCGCTGAGGTATTCCCAGTTGAGCCATAGGGCGCGATGTTGACGAATGAGCGCCAACACGCTGGGCGGTAAATCGCAAGCAAAGGTTTCAATCACGATTTGTGGCGCAGGGGTACTATCAAGGTCTTGGGCATGGCTGCCTGCTTGCCAATGATGTAAGTGGATGTGTTGTTCTGTGCAAGGAATAGGCGATAAATGAGGGCATAAGGCGCGTAGGGCGGCTTCATGGTCTAGCCATAAGTGAACCTGCCAGCCCAATTCTTGATGCAGCATATTAGCCAAACGCCAACTAACGCCAATATCGCCAAAATTATCAATAACGGTGCAAAACAGCCAGCAAACAGGGGCAGGAGTCATCATGTGGGTGAAAACAAGGTAAAAGGCGTATTATCGTGGGTTTTAGTGAAAACAAAAAGGGTGAATAGTGGGTTTATAGGTGGTTTTGTGCTAAAATTATCTGTTATTTTTTCAAATAGATTTGCTCTGCTATGACTGACGCAACCACTCGCAACGACCATCATTTTGCCAAAGAAACTTTACCTATTAGCTTAGAAGATGAAATGCGCCGCAGCTACCTAGATTACGCCATGAGTGTGATTGTGGGACGGGCGCTGCCTGATGTGCGTGATGGCTTAAAGCCTGTGCATCGCCGTGTGTTATACGCTATGCACGAATTGAAAAACAACTGGAACAGTGCATATAAAAAATCAGCGCGTATTGTGGGCGATGTGATTGGTAAATACCATCCGCATGGCGATAGCGCGGTGTATGACACCATTGTGCGTATGGCACAAGATTTCTCAATGCGTTATGTGTTGGTAGATGGGCAAGGTAATTTTGGCTCGGTAGATGGCGATGGTGCAGCCGCCATGCGATACACCGAAATCCGTATGGCAAAAATTGCCCATGAAATGTTGGCAGACATTGAAGAAGAAACGGTGAATTTTGGTCCTAACTATGATGGCAGTGAACATGAGCCATTGGTGTTGCCCACACGTTTTCCTGCTTTGCTGATTAATGGTTCATCGGGCATTGCGGTGGGCATGGCAACCAATATTCCGCCACACAATTTAACAGATACCATCAATGCGTGTGTGCAATTACTCAATCATCCTGATACCGATATTGATGAATTAATCAGCATGATTCAAGCTCCTGATTTTCCAACGGGCGCAACCATTTATGGTTTAAGCGGTGTGCGCGAGGGCTATAAAACAGGGCGCGGACGTGTGGTTATGCGTGGTAAAACGCATATTGAGCCGATTGGCAAACATGGCGAACGTGAAGCCATCATTATTGACGAGATTCCCTATCAAGTGAATAAAGCCAAATTGGTGGAAAAAATTGGCGAATTGGTGCGCGATAAAACATTGGAAGGCATTGCCGATTTACGCGATGAGTCCGATAAATCGGGTATGCGCGTGGTGATTGAGTTGAAACGCAATGAAAATGCCGAAGTGGTTTTAAACCAATTATATAAACTCACACCGTTGCAAGACAGTTTTGGCATCAATATGGTGGCGTTGGTGGATGGGCAACCGCGTTTATTAAATTTAAAACAAATTCTCAATGAATTTTTACGCCATCGCCGCGAAGTGGTAACACGTCGCACCTTATATCGTTTGAAAAAAGCGCGACATGAAGGGCATATTGCAGAGGGTAAAGCGGTTGCTTTGTCTAATATTGATGAAATGATTCAGTTGATTAAAGAATCAGCAGATGCGGCTGAAGCCAAAACCAAATTATTGGCACAGGCTTGGCGTTCCACTTTGGTGGAAGAGATGTTAAGCCGCACCGATTTAGACTTAAGCATGGCACGTCCTGAAGGCTTGCCTGCTCAGTTGGGCTTACAAAGTGCAGGCTATTATTTAAGCGAACCGCAAGCCGATGCTATTTTGCGGATGAGTTTGCGCAATCTCACAGGTTTAGACCAAGACAGTATTGTGGCAGATTATAAAAATATCATGGCGCAGATTATTGACTACTTGGATATTTTGGCAAAACCCGCTCGCATCACCCAAATTATTCACACTGAATTAGAAGAAATCAAAAGCCAGTTTGGCGATGCACGGCGCAGCGAAATCAACCCATTTGGGGGCGATATTGCCGATGAAGATTTGATTCCGCCACGCGAAATGGTGGTAACGCTCACGCATGGCGGTTATATCAAAACCCAGCCCACCACCGATTACCAAGCGCAAAGACGAGGCGGACGCGGCAAGCAAGCTGCTGCCACCAAAGATGAAGATTTTATCGAAACCTTATTTGTTGCCAACACGCATGATTATTTGATGTGTTTTACCAATTTGGGTAAATGCCATTGGATTAAGGTTTATAAATTGCCTGAAGGTGGGCGCAACAGTCGCGGTCGTCCGATTAATAATGTGATTCAATTAGATGAGGGCGAGAAAGTCAGCGCGATTATGGCGGTGCGCGAGTTTCCTGAAGATGAATATGTATTCTTTGCAACCGCGCAGGGCATGGTGAAAAAAGTGCAGCTTTCTGCCTTTAAGAATGTGCGCGCCCAAGGCATTAAAGCGATTGCCTTGAAAGAGGGTGATTCTTTAGTGGGCGTGGCGAAGACTTCAGGCACGAGCGATATTATGTTGTTCTCCAATTTGGGCAAAGCCATTCGTTTTAATGAATTCTATGAGCGTAATGGTGATGCAGATGAAGGGGAACACGAAGAAATTGAGGTGTTGGAGTCTGAAGCCGAGCATGATGACAATAGTGAAACGCCTGCTTTAAAAGGCAATGGTGTGCGTCCATCGGGTCGCGGTACAGGCGGTTTGCGCGGCATGCGTTTGCCTCAAGGTGGGCGCATTGTGAGCTTGCTGGTGTCTGCCCCTGATAATACGGCACAGCAAGTCTTGACTGCAACTGCCAATGGTTATGGTAAACGCACACCGTTGGCGGATTATAGCCGTAAAGGTAAAGGCGGACAGGGCATTATTGCCATCGACACCAGCGAGCGTAATGGTGAATTGGTTGCTGCCACTTTGGTGCATGAAAGTGATGATTTGATGCTGATTACCAGTGGCGGTGTGTTGATTCGCACGAAGGTGGAACAAGTGCGCGAAACAGGTCGTGCGGCACAAGGTGTGAAGCTGATTAATTTGGATGAAGGCGAGAGCTTGGTGAGTTTGGAGCGAGTTGCCGAACGTGAAGAAGATGAAGATGTAACCACTGCGCCATTGGAAACTGAAATGGTTTAATTGATGGTTTCTATATAAAGCGTGTTGAAAAGTTCAACACGCTTTTTTTATGGCGTGAGTTGTTGGGCTAAGAGGCTTGTGAAGGCGTTTAATTCGGTGAGCAAATGCTCGGTGCGTTCGTTGCCAAATTGTTGTAAGGCTTGCTGCTCGGCTTGTATTAATGGAGTAATAAATGGTTGGGCATGAGCGAGACCAGCAGGGGTGAGCGTCATGATTTTTTCGCGCTTATCGTGTGAACTGGGTGCGAATTGCAGCCAACCTTGGGCATGGAATTGTTTGCAAACGGTGGAGACGGTTTGTTTGGGCAATAGCCATGCTTGGCAAATGTGTTTTTGGCTGCATGGTTGATAGCGCATCAACATATAAAGCACCGCCAATTCGGCATATTGAATCTGGTTTTGCCGACTCCATTGATGGTAGATATGGGCGGTTTGGGCGAAGATGCTGCATAGTTCGTCTATTTTATTCATGGGAATGTGCCTGAAAAGAGGTGGAACGAATACGGGTGGCGATACTGAATACTAACACGGATAAGAGGGCAGCACAGGCAAGAGCCAGTTGTATGCCGTTTAACATGGCAGCAGGAGCGGGTAAGTGGGGAGCAGCTTGTTCGCCGATTTGTGTGATGCCAATAAAGAATGCTGCACCCAATGCGCCTGAAATGGGCATGATGGTATTGATAATGGCGGTGCCATGTGGGTTGAGCGAGGGGGGTAAATGGTTTAAACCATGTGTTTCACCTGTTACAGCGCTGGATACTGCCACAGCAAACGCGGCAAATAATACTGCTAAAGGTAAGGCTTGGCTATGGGCATCGGCATACCACCATAATGCGCTCAGTGAGCAGACCATTAACATTGCCCCTGGTAATGCCACCCAACGCCCCCCTTTTTTGTCTAAGAGTGTGCCAAAAATTGGGGCAAAAATCGCTTCGGCAATGCTAGCTGGCATCAAGATAAAGCCAGTTACGGCACCTGATAACAGCAAAACTTGTTGTGTGTACATGGGCAAGAGCAGTTCTAAGCCCAAAAATAAGAAAAACGCACCTGCCAAAATCATCATGGCATAGCGAAATTGCGGATAGGCAAAGGTTTTTAGATTCAAGAGTGGTTCGGCAAGTTGTAGTTGGCGTTGAATAAACCATGCAATGATGCTTAATGAAACCAATAAAATGCCGACAAACCATTCTAATGCCAGTTCGGTAAATTGGCTGGCGGCATACACCAAACCTCCAAATCCCAACACCGATAAGCAAGCCGATAAACCATCAATTTTAGGTCGTGTGATGGGGATTAAAGGCGTTTTTAAATTAACGGCAACCAATAATAACGCAATGAATACCAAAGGCGTGGTCAGTAAAAATAAATAACGCCAACCCAAGGCATCAACAATGATGCCTGATAGAGTGGGTCCAATGGCAGGCGCTGCGGTAAAAATCACCGCCACTAAGCTCATCGCCCGTCCGCGTTGCTGGGGGGGATAAATGGCAAGAATGGCATTCATCAGCAAAGGTAAGGAAAACGCTGCGGCAACTGCTTGGACTAAACGACCAGCGAGCAAAATAGGAAAACTGGGCGCAAATGCACAAATCAATGAACCTGTTAAGAAAATACCTAAAGTGAGCAACGCAATGGTGCGGGTGTGAAACCATTGAATGATATTGGCAGTAATCGGGGTAACTGCGCCCATAATCAATAGGAAACCTGTGGTCATCCATTGCACCGTGTTTTTGCCTACGGCAAATTCGGTCATTAATTTGCTTAAGGCAACGTTTAACAAGGTTTCGTTTAGATAACCCAAAAAAGCGCCTATAAAAAGCGTGCCAATAATCAGCTTAGCGGGAAATTGTGGATTATCAGCAAAATATTCGTATGAGTTTGGCATGAATCAGTCCTAAAATTGACTTAATGGTTTATTTTAGTCTGATTTCGGACTAATTACAAATAAAAAACCATCTATGCAGAATTTGCATAGATGGTTGATGAGTTTGGAACCTGATATTTGTGTTATTTCACCACAGGCGTATCCATCCAATCGATGTTTTTCATTTTACGCACAATCACCCATTCATCACGGTTAGAGCCTACTGTGCCGTAGTAGTTGAAGCCATAAGCCAGTTGGGCGTAGCCGCCAATCATGTGGGTGGGCTTCAGAATGGCGCGGGTAACGGAATTGTGGATACCGCCGCGTTTTTTAGACACTTCTGCCGCAGGGGTGTGAACGATTTTTTCCTGTGCGTGATACATCAGAATCATGGTTTCGGGGATGCGTTGGCTCACCACGGCACGGCAGGCAATGGTGCCATTGGCGTTAAACACTTCCACCCAGTCGTTATCGACAATTCCTGCTTTTTTGGCATCGATTTCGCTAATCCACACATGAGGTCCACCACGCGAGAGCGTGAGCATGCGCAGGTTTTCGGAATAGGTGCTGTGGATACCCCATTTTTGGTGTGGCGTGAGGAAATTGAGGGTAATTTCTTTGTTGCCATTAGGATATTTGCCCAACAGTTTTTGGGTGGTTTTGAAATCAACCGCAGGTTTATAGACACACAGGTGTTCGCCAAAATCGCGCATCCATTTGTGGTCTTGGTAGAACTGCTGACGACCGGTGAGGGTGCGCCATGGAATCAGTTCATGCACGTTGGTGTAGCCAGCGTTGTAGCACACTTCTTCGCTTTCCACGCCCGACCAGATTGGGGAGGTTACGATTTTGCGCGGTTGAGCAACGATGTCGCGGAAACGGATGGCGGTGTGTTCGCTGCTGTTAATCAGATGGGTATGGTCGCGACCAGTGGCTTTACCCAAGGCTTCCCATGCTTTTTTGGCAACATGACCATTGGTTTCGGGCGCGAGGGTCAGCACCATTTCACACGCATCAATGGCAGTATCAATTTTTGGCTGACCTTTGCCCACGCCTTCTTCACGCACGCCATTGAGTTTACGCAAAAATTCAACTTCGTGTTTGGTGTCCCATGCCATGCCTTTGCCGTTATTGTTGATTTTTTCCAATAATGGACCGATGCTGGTGAATTTGTCATAGATGGCACCATAATCGCGCTCAACGACAGTAATAGCAGGCATGGTTTTGCCAGGGATGGGTTCGCATTCGCCATGTTTCCAGTCTTTCGGGTCGAAGGCTTGACCCAATTCTTGTGGACTATCGTGCATTAAAGGCGTTAAGACGATGTCTTTGCGTGTGCCTAAATAGTCTTTTGCCAACTCGCTGAATTTTTTAGCAAAGCCTTTGTAGATTTCCCAGTCGGTTTTGCTTTGCCATAAGGGTTGTACGGCTTCGGTGAGTGGGTGGATGAAGGGGTGCATATCCGAGGTGTTGAGGTCGTCTTTTTCGTACCAAGTGGCAGTCGGCAAGACAATATCGCCATACAGGCAGGTGGTGGACATACGGAAATCCAGCACGGTCAGCAAATCAAGTTTGCCTTCAGCCGCAGGGCGCACTGTGATTTCGGTGGGTTTGATGCACTCTTCATCGTTTTCATCGCTTAATACGGCATTTTGTGTACCCAGCAGGTATTTTAAGAAATACTCATGCCCTTTGCCTGACGAACCCAAGAGGTTAGAACGCCATACGAATAAGTTGCGTGGGAAGTTTTGTGGGTTGTCGGGGTCGTTACACGCCATGTCGAGCGAGCCGTCTTTGAGGCGTTGGGCAACATATTGGGCGGTGTCTTTGCCTGCTTGTGCGGCTTGGTCGGCAATGTCTAAGGGGTTGGCACTTAGTTGTGGTGCGCTCGGCAGCCAGCCCATGCGTTCGGCTTTAGCGTTGTAGTCTATCATGGATAGTTTGCTCATGCTGCCATCGGCATTGGGGGCTAAGATTTCATCTACTCCTACTTTTTCATGCCGCCATTGGCTGGTGTGGGCATAGAAGAAGGATGTGCTGTTCATTTGGCGTGGTGGACGATGCCAGTCGGTGGCGAAGGTGAGCGGAATCCAACCAGATTGTGGGCGTAGTTTTTCTTGTCCTACATAGTGGCACCAACCGCCGCCCGATTTGCCAATCGAACCACACATCATCAGCATGTTGATGATGCCGCGATACGCCATATCCATGTGATACCAGTGGTTTAAGCCTGCACCCACGATAACCATGCTGCGACCTTCGGTGTCGTGTGCGTTTTGGGCAAATTCGCGTGCCACTTGAATCACGAGTTCGGGTTTCACACCAGTGTGTTTTTCTTGCCAAGCTGGGGTATAAGGTTTGTCTTCGCTGTAATCTTTGGCGCAGTTGGCGCAGTTTAAGCCGTTGTCGATGCCATAGTTTGCCACCATTAAGTCAAACACGGTTGCCACTAAGGCGGTTTCGCCATTTGCCAAAGGAATGCGTTTAACAGGCACTTTGCGATAAATCATTTCATCGTGTTCACCGCCAAAATAGGTAAAGCCCACATCAGCGATTTCATCAGCGCTGTTTTTTAAGGATAAGGCAGCTTGAACGTCTTTGCCTTGCGCTTGGGTTTCGAGATTCCATTTGCGGCTGCCGTCCCAACGGAAACCAATTGAGCCGTTTGGCACCATTAAGCCATCGGATACTTCATCCCAAGCGAGGGTTTTCCATTCGGGGTTTTGTTCTTCGCCAAAGTTGCCATCTAATTCGGAAGCGCGGAGGAAGTATTTGGGGGTGTAGCCTTGTTTATCGGCTTCTAAGCGCACCAAAATGGGCATATCGGTGAGACGGCGGATATAGTCGGTGAAATAAGGTGAGGGGTTTTCAAGGTGGAATTCTTTCAGAATCACATGACCCATTGCCATTGCTAATGCCGCATCGGTGCCTTGTTTGGGTGCGAGCCAAATATCACCAAATTTTGCCATTTCGCCAAAATCGGAAGATACGGCTACGGTTTTGGTGCCTTTATAGCGCACTTCGGTGTAGAAGTGGGCATCGGGCGTGCGTGTCATCGGTACGTTAGAACCCCATACCATTAAGTAGTTGGAGTTGTACCAGTCGGCTGATTCGGCAACGTCGGTTTGTTCACCCCAAATTTGTGGGCTGGCAGGCGGTAAGTCGCAATACCAATCGTAGAACGACATGGCTACGCCACCGAGCAGGCTTAAATAACGTACACCTGCCGCATAGCTCACCATCGACATGGCAGGAATGGGTGAGAAACCAATCACGCGATCAGGACCGTAGTTTTTGATGGTGTAGGCATTGGCGGCTGCCACCATTTCGTTGGCTTCTTCCCAAGTGGAACGCACAAAGCCACCTAAGCCGCGTTGGGTTTTATAAGATTTGGCGCGCGCTTCGTCTTCCACGATATACGCCCATGCTTCAATGGGGTTTTTGGTTTTGCGTGCTTCGCGCCACATTTCTGCCAATACGCCGCGTATCATGGGGTATTTCACCCGTTGGGCGGAATACACATACCAGCTATATGAAGCACCCCGCGGACAACCACGCGGCTCATGATTGGGCAGGTCGGGGCGGGTGCGTGGATAATCGGTTTGCTGGGTTTCCCAAGTAATCAGACCATTTTTCACATACACTTTCCAACTGCATGAACCCGTACAGTTCACGCCGTGGGTGGAGCGTACGACTTTGTCGTGTTGCCAACGGCTGCGATAGGCGTTTTCCCACTTGCGGTCTTCTGTGGTTAGCACACCATGCCCGTTGGCAAACGGTTCGTGTTGTTTGCTGAAAAATTTCAGGCGGTCTAAAAAGTGGCTCATGATGTATTCCTTATGCTATGTTGCGACATGGGCAAAAATTTTTTTAGCTATGCAAACTATAAGGCAGGCTATGCAAGAAAAATATGCCCCTAACGGCTTGGTTTTTCAAACAAAGGCATAGGGCAATGACAACGTTTGAAGTAGGGGAAATAATCCTTTTTAACTAGGGCAAATAGGTGGGTATTCTGTTTGTGTGAAAAACAGCGCGTTAATCGCGCTGTTTGAATGGGTAGGGGAAAGGAGTTAGCCCCCGAGCATGGACAAATCGTGGATTAAGCCGAATTTTTGTTGATGTAAAAAATGGTGTTGAGGTTTTTCTGCTATTAAGGTGTTTAAATGGGCTTGTAAGCCTGTGATGTCTTGGCTGTGCAGCCATGGGCGTAGGTCGTAGGCGATGCCGCCAAATAGGCAAAGGTGCATTTTGCCTTGTGCGCTGACACGCAAGCGGTTGCAGCTTTGGCAAAAGTCGCGGCTATAAGGGGTGATGAAGCCAATGCCACCTGTGAAATCGGGATGGCGGTATTCGCGAGCAGGCCCTGCATGGGCTGAACGGGGTTTGAGTTGCCAACCTTGTTGGAGGAGTTGGTCTTCTAATTGGCTGGCGGCACAATGTTGTTGGTTAAAAAAGAGGGCGTTGTTGCCTGTGCGCATCAATTCGATAAAACGGAGGGTAATGGGGCGTGTGCGTATGAAATGGAGGGTGTCTTGCAGGATGTTGTGTTGGTTTTCTTTTAGTAATAGGGTGTTAATTTTGATGTTGTTCACGCCATTGGCTAATAAGCTATCAATGGCTTGGAGAATGTTGAGGCATTCGTTTTTGCCTGTGATGCGCTGGAAGATGTCGGGCTGAAAGCTGTCTAAGCTGATGTTAATTTTGTTTAAACCTGCTTGTTGGTATTGGGGAAACAGTTTGGCAAGACGATAGCCGTTGGTGGTCAGTGCCACTTCTTCAATGCCTTGCTGTAAACGGCACAGGGCGATGATGTCGGCTAAATCACGCCGCAAGGTGGGTTCTCCGCCTGTTAGGCGGATTTTGCGTGTGCCGCTTTGGGCAAAGGCTTGCACCAAGGTATCGATTTCTAGCAAGGAGAGTTCGTCATTTTTGGCTTTGCCTTGATAGCCATCGGGCAAGCAGTAGTTGCATCGATAATTGCATAAATCGGTAACGGATAAACGCAAATAGCTTAAACGACGGTGGTAGGGGTCGGTGAGTATCATAGGAATACCTCACTAAAGGGCTGTATGGTAACGGGGCTGCCTGCGGTTAAATCGCTGTCGTCTTCATTGAGCAAGAGATAGCAGTTGGCTCGACTCACGCCCCAAACTCGATGTGAGCCTTGTGGACCTGTGGGAGTAACCAGCCATGTGCCATCGGTTTGTCGCGCCATCACGGCACGTTGGATTTCCATGCGTCCGCGTGTTTTTTTCACAAATTCGGTTAGGGTGGCTTGCATGTGTAACACAGGGGGCAACTCGCTCGCACCGCTCAGTTGCCACAAGGCGGCTTTTAAGAAACAGTCAAAGCTCACAAAGCCTGCCACGGGGTTGCCCGGTAGCCCGAAATACCATGTTTTCAGCATTCTGCCAAACACAAATGGCTTACCGGGTTTGATGGCGATTTTGTAGTGTTGCATTGCGCCCAAACGAATCGCTGCTTGACGCATATAATCGTAATCGCCAGCCGACACACCTCCCGAACTGATGAGAACATCGGCGGTGTGCATGGCGGTTTCGAGCGTGTGCATCACGCTTTCTAAATCATCGTGTACCCAGCCTAAATCCATGATTTCAACGGGTAAGCTGTGCAGCCGTGCCATTAATGTGTGGCGGTTGCTGTCATAAATATGCTCGGCTTGGGTGAGCGGTGTGCCTAATTCGTGTAACTCATCACCTGTGGACAATACCGCCACTTTGATTTTGCGATACACCTGTACTTCAGCACAGCCCAATGCCGCCAACAACATCACATCGGCTTGGCGCAGGATTCTGCCCGCAGACAACACCTTATCGCCCACCGCAACTTCTTCGCCTTTATAACGAATATGTTCGGCAGCTGCACAATCTTGCAATAAAGTGATGTGATTGCCATTAACCGCCACGTTTTCTTTTAAAACAATGGTAGTGTATGGTTCGGGCAATACCGCGCCTGTCATGATGCGGATACAACTGTTTTCCACAAAATCGCCTTGATACGCTCTGCCTGCTGCCGATTCGCCTATGATTTGCCAAGTGCTGCCTGCAAGGGCGGCGGTGGGCAGCGCGTAGCCGTCCATCGCTGCCATATTGGCAACAGGAATGGCAAGGCTAGATTGAATATCTTGTGCCAATACCCGATTGACCGCTTGGGCAACAGGCAGCGTTTCCGTGCTTAAAGGCTGCGCGTAGCGGGTGATTTGTTCGTGTATTAAAGTTTGCAACTCGGCAACAGAAGTGAGCGCCATCATTTCTTCCTTTTCGCAGTTAGCATTTGGCTTCAGCATTTTTACGCGCGTAATACCACCAGTTTAAAACCACGCATAACACATAAAACACAATAAAACCAATTAAAGCGGCATTGACGCTGCCTGTTAAATCAATTGAAGTACCATAGCTTTTGGGGATAAAGAAACCACCATAAGCAGCAAAGGCGGCAGTAAAACCAATCACGGCTGCCCCTTCTTTGGTGGCATTTAAGCGTGCTTGCTCTTCGCTTACCAAACCTTGTTGGGCAAATTTTTGGTGCATATTCAAGAAAATCACAGGCACTTGCATAAAGGTTGAACCATTGCCCAAACCTGTTAAAGCAAATAAAGCAATGAAACAAGCAAAGAAGCCCCAGAAATTGCCGCCTGCACCATGAGAAGGCAAGAAAGAAATCACACCCAAAACAGCAATAATCATGCCGATAAACACAATTTGCGTAATCAAAGCACCGCTTTTGATTTTGTCTGACAACCACCCACCAAAAGGACGTGATAGTGCACCCACTAAAGGACCTAAAAACGCATATTTCACAGGGTCGATATCAGGAAATTGACTTTTCGTGAGCAAAGGGAAACCTGCGGCAAAACCAATAAACGAGCCAAATGTACCCAAATACAGAATACACATAATCCAGTTGTGTTTACGGCGGAAAATAATCGCTTGTTCTTTAAAACTGGCTTTGGCGCTGGCTAAATCATTCATGCCAAACCAAGCGGCAAGCGTGGATAACAGAATAAAGGGTACCCAAATAAAGCCTGCATTTTGCAGCCACATCTGTTTGCTGACATCGCCTTTCACCCAAGTTTGCGCTTCACCGCCCAATGCACCAAACACCCCTGCGGTAATCACCAAAGGCACAATAAACTGCACTACCGATACACCTAAATTACCCAAGCCTGCGTTTAAACCTAATGCCGTGCCTTTTTCAGCTTTAGGATAAAAGAAGCTGATGTTTGCCATACTAGATGAGAAATTGCCCCCACCAAAACCGCATAACAAAGCCAAAATCATCATGGTGATATAGCTGGTGTTGGGGTCTTGCACCGCAAAACCCAAGCCGATAGCAGGCAACAACAAACTGGCGGTGGATAACGTTGTCCATTTGCGACCGCCAAAAATCGGTACCATAAAAGAATAGAAAATCCGCAAAGTCGCGCCTGATAAGGCAGGCAAGGCAGCCAGCCAGAATAATTGGTTGGGCGTGTATTTAAACCCAATATTAGGCAAATTCACCACCGCCACGCTCCACACTTGCCAAATAGCAAATGCCAACAACAGAGCAGGAATAGAAATCCATAAATTGCGGGTGGCGATTTTCTTACCCGTTTTTTGCCAGAAGTCTTTATCTTCGGGCTGCCATTGTTCAATCAAATAAGCCATGATGTTCTCCTTAATGCGTGCGTTTGGCTTTAAATGAAAAGTGCATCCAAATCAGCGACACACATACCGTGCCATAGAGCAACATAAATGAAGTTGAGCGTATGCCTGTCCAGTCTTCCAAGATGCCAAACATAATGGGCAACAAGAAACCGCCTAAGCCACCCGCTAAGCCCACAATGCCTGATACCGCACCGATATTGTCGGGGTAATCGTCTGCCACAAACTTAAACACAGAAGCCTTACCTACCGCCGTTGCCACGCCCACGGTAAACATCAGAATGGTAAATACCACCACATTTAAGCCTATGCTGACATTCATCACACCTGTTTTGGTGTGAATCACCAATTCAGTTTGGGGATACGACAGCAAGAAGAAACATACCCAACAAATCCACATCACCGCCCAAGTTACCTTGTATGCGCCAAATTTATCGGATAAATACCCCCCAAATGCGCGTAACACACCCCCCGGTAAAGAGAAGCACGCGGCTAAAAAGGCAGCCGTTTGCAAGCTCAAACCATATTCACCCACATAATATTTCGTCATCCACAATGCCAACGCCACATAACCACCAAACACCACCGAATAATATTGGCTGTAACGCAACACACCTGGGTCTTTGAGCAAGGCTAATTGTTGTCCTAACGTAACTGAGCCTGAAACCCGATGTTTGGGATCGTCATAACTGGTAAACCAGAACAAAATCGCTGTTCCCAACATAATGGCGGCATAAACGCTGGGTACCAAATGCCATGTACCATAAGCAATTAAAGCAGGGGCTACAAACTTATTAACCGCGCTGCCAGCATTACCTGCACCAAACACCCCCATGGCAAAGCCTTGTTGTTCTTTCGGAAACCAACGCGCCACATAAGGCGTACCCACCGAAAACGAACCGCCTGCCAAACCCATCACCAAGCCAATCACCAAAAATTGCCAAAACGCATCGGCATATTGCATCAAGAAAATGGCAGGCACACAGGCAATCATCAAACAAAACAACACAATTCGACCACCATAGCGGTCGGTCCAAATCCCTAAAGGTACACGAATCAGCGAGCCAGACAACACTGGCGTAGCGGCTAAAATACCAAATTCAGTTTCACTCAAACCCAGTTGCTGTTTAACAGGAATGCCCACCACTGCCAGCATCATCCAAATCATAAAACACACTGTAAACGACAAAGTGCTGCTAAACAGTACCGAATAGCGTTTATAGACCTCTGAAGCCATACTGCCCCTTCCTTTCGTATCCGCAAATATTCAAACAATTTTACTAACGTAAACTTACGCTTTTACCGTAACGGGCGCATTGACTTGAAGAATATTGCCACCAAAGCATAGGCAGGATAGCTTTTTAGCCAAAAGGCGCAGATTTCTAGTCATTTAGTAGTATGCAAGGGGAGGCGGCAAGAACATGCAAAAAAAACGCCTTAGAAAGGGTAGATGACACACAAATGGCTGGCATACTCTCTAAGGCGCGTTAAGAAAGGAAACGCAAACCAAAATAAATACAAATTCTCAAGTTAAGACGATAACACGCGCGGGAATAACACTTCGTTTTCTAATACAATATGGTCGCGTAAATCGTTGCAGAAGGTTGCCAATTCTGCATATAAACGTTGCCAACTGGCGCACGCATCGGCAGGTGCAACAAAATCTTGCGTGAGTTCACGAAACCGCGCAAGCGTTTGCTGGTGTTCGTCATGTTCATGACGCATCACTTGAATCGGCATACTGGCTTGTATGCCTGCGCCATTGAGTATCATGGGAAACAACACCCGTTCTTCTTTTTGCATATGGCTTAATAATTCTTGCTGCGTTTGGCGCAGAAGCGGCAAAATTTCGGCGGGAAACACATCAGCATGAACGCTGCTCACTTTTTCGGCTAAGGACAGCAAATCTTGTAGCTGATAGCGATGAACTTGATGATAACGTGCCAAAATATGTTCAATAATGGCGGTTTCATTGGTATAAGACCATGCGTTGAGTTCATTCATCATCATTCCTTTGGGAGTGAAACCCTGCCATAGGCGACAGGGGATAATGTCTTTTTATCGGGCGCGAGGCTCAATAGTGGAAGATAAGATGAATGTTATTCTACTGAAGCCATTCAAAGAAAACAGTAGGATGAATAACTAGCGTTTATCCGTTGAAAGGATTAGAGAAGAGTAAGACCATTGATAATAGATGAGGGATAAGTTGGGCAGCCGCGCCCAACCGCTTTAAGATTTGATGTAGTCTTGTGGCAAAGGCACTTTATGTTGCACCGCATAAACGGCAGCTTGTACACGGCTGGTTAATTCCAACTTGCGTAAAATATTTTGCACATGCACTTTAATGGTGGATTCGGCTAAATCCAGTTTACGAGCAATCACCTTATTACTACAACCCACCGCTAAATAACCCAAAATTTCCAATTCGCGTTGGGTGAGCGTTTCCAATGCACCTGTGGCAGCAGAGGGATTGGGATTAATCAGCGATTGCACCAAACGCGCGGTCATTTCGGGCGAAAACACATTATCGCCCACCGCCGCTTTTTTAACCGCATCCACCAAAAAATCCGCATTGATGTTTTTTAATAAGAAACCACGCGCACCCAAACGCATACATTCGGTTAAATCTTCGCTGTCTTCCGATACTGTGAGCATGACCACCACTTGCTGCGGACGGGTGCTTAAAATTTGTGCTAAGGCTTCGCGCCCATTCATCACAGGCATATCCAAATCCAACAGCACCACATCAGGCTGCGATTGTTCCACTAATTTCACGCCACTCAAGCCATCTGCCGCTTCGCCAATTACTTCGCAATCTTCCTGACGGGCTAATAATGCCTTGATGCCGCTGCGAAACAAAGTGTGGTCGTCAATTAAAACAATTTTAATGGTGTGTGTGCCATTGCTCATAACATAATCCTTTCTTCTTGTGGTAGGGTAAGACTGATACGTGTGTATTTTCCTAATTGTGAGTCTAATGCCAAATGGGCATGAATACGCAAAGCCCTTTCTTTCATAATGCCCAAGCCAACATGGCTGCCTGATAAGTTTTGGATATGATTCACATCAAATCCCTTGCCATCGTCTTCAATGGTCATCACAAAATCCTGCTGATTATCAAAACGAATGTCCACTTTTTGCGCTTGAGCGTGTTTACGAATATTAGACAAACTCTCTTGCAAAATAAAGATAAACTGTAGCTGCTGCTCGCTGCTTAAATTGGGCCCATCGCCTTGCCACGACACATTCACTTTCACTTGAGTTTGCAAGGCAAAACGTTCGGTGAGGGTTTGCACGGCTTCGGCAAATTCTTTGCGGCTGATTTTGGTGCGGAAATTCAATAATAATTCGCGCACATCTTCATAACATTCCTGCACGCCTTCTTTGATAAATTGGAGGTTTTCATCAATTTGGGTTTGCACTTGGGCGGCTAGGGCGCTTTCTAACATTTGCACTTGTAAATTTAAAAAGGTTAGGGTTTGGGCGATGCTGTCATGCAAACCTTGTGCCATGAGGTTACGCTCTTGTAAAACGGCTAATTGGCGGCTTTCATCTGCCAAACGCAAATTGCTTAACACTGTGCCTAATTGGTTGCACAAGGTGTCTAATAAGGCGCGTGTGTTGTCTTCTAAATTATATTCATCGGTAAAATAGAGCGTCATTAAGCCCAAATCGCGCCCGCTTGAGCAAATATCAAACACTTGTAAATAATGAAAACCTGATTTCTCACAAATGGTTACCAATTCAGCTTCTTGTTGTATTTTGGGCATAAAGCGAATAGGTTGCCAATCATGTTGTTCTACGGCTTGTCCGCAAAAACAGGCTTCTAGGCGATTGCAGGCTTCGGCGGTTTGTAGGTCTTGGGGTAAACCGCGATGGGTGATTAAATCCATGCGCTCGCGTTGAAAATCCAATAAACGAATGCTACCTGCTTTGGCAGGAATCAGTTTCATGATTTTTTCTAAAAATAAATCGCTGGCTTCGGAAGCGGTTTGGGCATGGTTGAGAAAGCGTGAAAAGAGGTAGAGTGTTTCTAAGGTGTAGTTTTTATTGGCTAAATCTTGTGTTTTTTCGGCAACTTCTTGTTCGAGGTGGGTGTAGAGTTGTTGCAAGCGTTGGCTCATTTGGTTGAAGCCTTTGTCCACTTGGGCAAACTCGGTGGAGCTGTCGATTTGGACTTGTACGCCCAGTTTGCCATCATGAATTTCGCTGACCCCTTGTTGGAGTTGTTTTAAGGGGTAAATAATCCATAAGTATAATAGAATCATCATCACCATGGCACTTAATAACACTAATGCCATCAAGCCGCTTTGGAATAAACGCAGCCATTCGGTATAACGCCGATTCACTTCTTCGATAGAAGAAACTAAGGTATCAATAGAATGGACAAAATCATTGAGTTTTTGTTCTTCAATGGGGGCGGTTGGCTGATGAATGGCGGTTTCCAACATGGGGCGGACTTCGTTTTCCCATTGTAGGGTAAGCGCGCGCATATGTTCTTGTACTTCTTGGGTTTTGGGTAAAAATAAAGGGCGGGAGGAATCGCCTTTTTGCAGTTGGGTGAGGGTGTAATCAAATTGGGCAAGGCGTTTAATCACATCATCGGTGCGATGTTCGCTGATTAATAAGCCCAGCCGATAGGTTTGCATACGCAAGCTGCCCGCATCGTTAATGGCTGCGCCCGCGCCTTCTAAACGCCAAGACAATAATAAGGTTAGCAAAATAGAGCCAAC
>JBHADP010000095.1:0-8981 GCA_041855125.1 Neisseria sp.
CTTATTAATGGCATTACCACTCACAGGACAAGCCTACCAAATCCAAGTTATAGGCGAACTGATTTCCAAGCCCTATATCGACATTACCCTGAATCTGATGGCGAAATTTGGCGTTATCGTTCCACACGACCAATATCAAGTTTTCTATCTGCCTGCACAGGCACGCTACCACGCCCCTGCCAGCCTATCCGTAGAAGGCGACGCTTCTAGTGCATCTTATTTCCTTGCCGCAGGCTTACTGGCAGCCACTCCCGTTCGCGTAACAGGTTTGGGCAAACACGCCATACAAGGCGATGTTGCTTTTGCCCATGAACTGGAAAAAATAGGCGCAACCGTAACATGGGGGGAAGACTATATCGAAGTCAGCCGCGCTGCTCAACAGCCCATCTTGCCATTTGATTTAGATGCCAACCATATTCCCGATGCCGCCATGACCTTAGCCGTGGTTGCCCTTGCCACAGGCGCACCCTGCACCCTCAGAAACATCGGCTCATGGCGCGTGAAAGAAACCGACCGCATTGCAGCCATGGCAAACGAATTGCGTAAAGTAGGGGCAAGCGTTGTAGAAGAAGCCGAAGCCATACACATTACCCCGCCGTCCCAACTGATTGCCGATGCCCACATCGACACCTATGACGACCACCGCATCGCCATGTGCTTCTCCCTCGTTTCCCTATTAGGTGTACCCGTTATCATCAATGACCCCCAATGCACACACAAAACTTTCCCCACTTATTTCAACGTATTTGAATCATTAAGCCATTAAAATACGCTTAAAAAAAACCGCCTGATGTATCTATCAGGCGGTTTTTTATCTATTTCAACCTTTCAATTATAACTGAACAGATGCCTTATCCTGCATTCATCTGCGGATACACTCCCAGTTGCCACATCAGCGACCAATGGTCGAATTGTGCAAACTCACGCATCACCTTACCTGCTTTCAAACGATATAAATTCATCGCCGAAATCCGCACCACACGCCCCGTAGGCGCAATGCCTTGAAACTCCCCTTGATGCGTGCCAGTAATCACAAAACGCGCCACCAACACATTACCTTCCCCCACCACATCTTCCACTTCCCAACGCACATCAGGAAAACTCTTACGCACATGTGAGAGCATTTCCACATAACCATCAGGACCTTGAAATTCCGCACCACTCATAGGCGCCTGAAATACAGCATGGTGCGAAATCAATTCAGCTGCCAATTTGGGCGACGCAGTATTCAAAAACTCCACAAAGCGCCGCATAAAAGCATGGTTACCAATTTGGCTCATTCTATTTCTCCTGACATTAGGTATCATCACGATTGTTAATAGAGTAATCATACCTTGAAGCCAAAAAAAAATGTAGTGGCATGTAGTTTACATTTTTTCAATGTTGCAACACCGATACACCCCCATTAATCAGGCTTTGCTCGATAAGCATAAAAATAAAACCCACCCACAAACACTGCTCCACCTAGCGCGTTACCAATATATACCCAAAGCATATTATGCCCAAATTGCCACCAAGAAATTGGCGCACCGCCCCAAATTGCCGCAGGAATCACAAACATATTGGCAACAACGTGTTGAAAACCAATCAACACAAAAATCATAATGGGAAACCACACCCCAAAAAACTTACCCACCATACTCTTAGTGGCATAACACAGCCACACCGCCATACACACCAACCAATTACACCCTATTCCCGACACCACCGCTTTACCTGCATCAGCAGCCACTTTCGCCTGCGCCACACTAATCGTTTTTTCCAAATACGCCCCTTCAGTTAAACCCAAATAATGCCCAAAAAACCATGCCACAAACAACGCACCCACTAAATTCGCCCCACTCACCCACAGCCAATTTCGTAACCATGCTTGCCACGAAATCCGCTTAGCCAGCCAAGCCACAGGCAACACCATCATATTGCCCGTAATCAATTCCGCACCGCCCAACAAAATACATATCAAACCAATCGGAAATACTGCCGCACCCAACAATACCGCCAAACCACCCCATTCATGCGGTATCGCCCCCACCACACGAATATAAGCCACATAGCCCAACGCAATAAAAGCACCGCCTAAAAAGCCCAACAACATCATATTTAATGGCGATAAACCCGCTTTAGCGATGCCCTTATCAATCGTTGTTTGCAACACCTCTTCTGGTGTTGCCATATCCGAACCATTGTTTGCCATCATTCACCTACCCAATAAAATGCTAAAAAAATATTCAAATCAAACATAAACAACCTTATTACCCTCATGATTTCCCTATTTAGCCAAAAAAGGTTTCCCTATTTGTTTACTTTTGTTAAGGTATAGCTGCCTATACATGGCATGTTTTTAACAGGAATAGAAAGGAAGCCTTATATGACTCAACCTGTCTCCCCTCCCGTTAGCAAACACAACATCAATCCTGCTGTGTTTTATGTTTCTTCCACCATTGTCATCACCATCAGCTTATTTGCTGTGATTGCCCCTCAAACTGCCGATGCCACATTTAAAGCCATACAAGCCAGTATTGTGAATAATGCCAGTTGGTATTACATCTTATCGGTTGCCATCATCTTAATCGCCACACTTTATCTGGCTGTTTCCCGTTATGGCAGCATCAAATTAGGTCCTGACCACATCAAACCCGATTACCGCAGCAGTTCATGGTTTGCCATGCTGTTTTCCGCAGGCATGGGCATAGGCTTAATGTTTTTTGGCATTGCCGAACCTTTGATGCACTTTTTATCGCCCCCTGTGGGCGAAGGCAATAATATTGATGCGGCTCGCCAAGCCATGCGCTTAACCTTTTTTCATTGGGGACTACACGCTTGGGGAATTTATGCCATTGTGGCATTGATTCTAGCGTTTTTTGCATTCCGCCATCATTTACCCCTAACCCTACGTTCGGCGCTGTATCCCTTAATTGGCGACAAAATCTATGGACCTATTGGACACGCCGTAGATGTTTTTGCCGTTGTTGGCACATTATTTGGCGTGGCGACTTCATTAGGATATGGCGTTTTACAGGTAAATGCAGGCTTAAATCACCTGTTTCCCCATATTCCTATTGGCACACACACCCAAATCATCTTAATCATTGCCATCACTGCTTTAGCCACGCTTTCCGTGGTAAGCGGTTTAGACAAAGGCATTAAATTACTGTCGGAATTCAATTTAGGCTTAGCGGTGTTATTAATGCTATTTGTATTGTTTGCAGGTTCAACGGTTTTTTTACTGCAAGCACTGGTGCAAAATATTGGGCATTATGCTTCACACATCGTTTCTATGACTTTTAACCTGTTTGCCTATGAAAAAACCGATTGGGTAGGCGGTTGGACCATTTTATACTGGGGCTGGTGGCTCAGTTGGGCGCCATTTGTGGGCTTATTTATTGCCCGCATTTCACGCGGACGCACCATACGCGAATTTGTTATTGGTGTTTTATTGGTTCCTACTGGCTTCACATTTATGTGGATGACCTTCTTTGGCAATTCCGCCATTGATATGGTACTCAATCAACACATCGCATCATTAGGTAATATTGTTTCACACGATGTGTCCCTTGCCCTCTTTGCTTTTTTAGAACAACTGCCGTTTTCCACCTTCTTTGCCTATGTTGCCTTATTAATGGTGGTGGTGTTTTTCGTTACCTCAGCTGATTCAGGCGCATTGGTCATGGACTTATTGTGTACCTATGGACAAGGCAGCCACGGCTTAAAATATCGCATTTATTGGTCGGTAGGTACAGGGCTAGTTGCCATTGCCCTCTTATTAGCAGGTGGACTCAGCGCATTACAAACCATGGCGATTGCCAGCGCGCTACCCTTTGTTACCGTATTGCTGATTGCCATGTATGGCTTATTTAAAGCCCTTGATGTGGAATTAAAAAAACAATTAATTCAACACATTTCACCGCCCACCGTTGCCCCCATGATGCGTTCACAAGGCGCATGGCGCGAGCGTTTACATGTGATGATGCACTTACCCAATCAACAAGAAGTCCACCGTTTTATCGACCACACCATTAAAAACGCTTGCGAAGAACTCGCTACCGAGTGGCAACAATTAGGCACACCTGCCCAAGTCCAACATCCTGCTTCAGGCAAAGTATTGCTCAACATTCAACAAGCAGACGACATGGATTTTACCTACCAAATCATTGCCACCGCGCATCAGACTGCCGAGCAAACTTATTACCGTGCCGAAATTTACTTACATCAAGGTGGACAAGATTATGATGTGATGGGTTGGAGCAAAGAAGGCGTTATTAATGACATCATCGACCAATTCCACAAACATCAACACCTTCTACATCGCCTGCGCTAAACGCATCGCACATAAAAAACAGGCTAGCATCACACTAGCCTGTTATTTTATTTCATCTACCACATTAAACTTTGCTAAAAATCAAAGTCGCATTAGTTCCACCAAAACCAAAGCTATTTGACATCACTGCATTAAGTTTCATCTCTCGATTTTCACGCAAAATCGGCAAATCAGCCGCTTGCTCATCCATATTTTGAATATTGACACTGGCACATACAAAATCATTGAGCAACATCAAAATCGAATAAATTGCTTCATTTGAGCCTGCTGCACCTTGCGCATGACCCGACAAAGATTTGGTTGAACTAATCAGTGGCACATCCTGTCCTGCAAATACCTCTTTAATTGCGCCCAATTCTTTCGTATCTCCCACAGGTGTCGAAGTACCGTGAGCATTAATATAGTCCACCTTGCCACCATGCTGCGCCAACGCCATTTGCATACAGCGAATCGCACCTTCGCCCGATGGTTGCACCATATCATAGCCATCAGAAGTGGCACCATAGCCCGTTAGCTCACACAAAATATTTGCGCCACGCGCTTTCGCGTGTTCATACTCTTCCAACACCAAAACGCTGCCGCCACCAGAAACCACAAAACCATCGCGGTCTGCATCATAAGCACGACTGGCGGTTTCAGGCTCATCATTATATTTACTGGATAACGCGCCCATCGCATCAAATAGCATACTCAGTTGCCAAGATACTTCCTCGCCGCCACCTGCAAACACAATATCTTGTTTACCAAATTGTATTAACTCTGCCGCATGACCAATACAATGCGCACTGGTTGAACACGCCGAGCTAATCGAATAATTCACACCCTTAATCTTAAACGGTGTTGCCAAACATGCTGCCACCGTAGAAGCCATTGTTTTAGTTACTCCATAAGGACCAATACGTTTAACACCACTGCTGCGTAGCGTGTCGGCAGCTTCCACTAGTGAAGCAGGAGATGCGCCACCACTACCCATCACAATGCCCGTTCGCGGATTGGAAACCTGTTCTTCAGTTAAACCCGCGTGTTCAATGGCTTCTTTCATGGCAATATAAGCATATGCCGCTGCATCGCCCATAAAACGCAAAATTTTGCGGTCAATATGCTCCTTCGTATCGATTTTAATATTACCCGCCACTTGCGAACGCATCCCCATTTCTTGATAAACAGGGTCAAACGCAATACCTGATGCCAAATTCTTCAAAGAAGCCAGCACCTCTTTACAATTGTTTCCTAAGCTTGAAACAATGCCTATGCCTGTTACTACAACACGTTTCATGATTTATCCTCCGTTTGATTTGAAAGCAGCGCTCCACTTTCAAATAAATGAATCCCCTAAATTTAAAGCTTTCTTCGATAAGAAACCGCTTAGTGTAACCAAGCGGTATGTCATTTTAATGAATTAAAAATCATCGGTACTGGTAAATAAACCAACGCGCAAGCCATTGCCTTCGTAAATCTTACGACCATCTACGCTCATTTCCGCATCAGCAATACCCAACACCAGCTTACTGTTCATCACACGTTTCATATGAATGTGATACGTTACTTTTTGATGATGTGGCAACACTTGACCACTAAATTTCACTTCCGCGCAACCTAATGCCCGACCGCGTCCTGGTGCGCCTTTCCAACCCAAGAAAAAGCCCACCAACTGCCACATGGCATCTAAGCCCAAACATCCAGGCATCACAGGGTCATTTTCAAAGTGGCAACCGAAGAACCATAAATCAGGATGAATATCCAATTCGGCAATGATTTCACCTTTGCCATATTTACCGCCATCTTCCGTGATGCTGATAATACGGTCTATCATCAACATATTAGGCAAAGGCAGTTGGGCATTACCTGCACCAAACAAATTACCTTTGCCGCATTCCAGCAATTCTTCTTTGGTATAACTATTTTGGGGAACAAATTGGGTAGTCATGTTGGTCCTTATACAACAAACTGGTCGGCACCATTGCCTGTTTTGATACCAGCATAAATTAGATTTAACACTCTAGGGGAGTCCTGCATTGTAAGCCAGCGTAGGCAGCCAATGCAAGGCATGATTCTTTAACGTGCCGTTTTCATTAAACGTTGTTTTTCACGTTTCCAATCGGCTTCTTTGAGACTTTGGCGTTTATCGTGCTGTTTCTTACCTTTCGCCAAACCAATATCCATTTTGATATAGCCACGCTTATAGTGCAAATTCAATGGCACTAAGGTATAACCCGCACGTTCTGTTTTACCAATTAATTTATTGATTTCCGCTTGTTTCAACAACAATTTACGTTGGCGCACGGGATCGGGTTTAACATGTGTAGAAGCAGTGGGCAAGGCAGTAATGTGGCAACCCACCAAATAAAACGCATCTTTTTTCCAATGGATATAGCTTTCTTTGAGCTGCACCCTGCCCGCACGAATCGCTTTCACTTCCCAACCACTCAACACCAAACCTGCTTCGATTTGGTCTTCAATAAAATAATCGTGAAAGGCTTTTTTATTATTTGCAATACTCATCTTATTTGCTTTACCAATACAATTCAGACGGTCATTCTAACAAAATTGACCGTCTGCAACATTAAATATTTTGTATCAACTGAAAGCGTGAAACGCTTTGCCCATCGTATACCACCATTTCAGTAAACAGGCTCGCAGGACGCACCCACAAACCATATTCACCATATAAAGCGCGATACACCACCAACCATTCTTCTGTTTCAGAATGTCGTGCCATATCGACCACTTCATATAAATTGCCTTTGTAATGGCGATAAATACCACGTTGAATATTGGGTTTATTCATGATGTTTTGCGAAATAATGTTGATAATATTGCTCAATTTTTTGAATGGTTTGGATGTCGTTAGGCAACAATAAGCGTTTGGTTAAACTCATGCGTATCAGTTCTTGCTCATGCTTTTGGGCATGGGCGCTGTCTGATGCAGGATGTGTTTGCATATGTGCAATCAATTGTTCTAATTGTTGTAATGCAGTTTGATAATCCGACATGATTTTCCCCTCAAATAAACGTTCACAAAAAACAAATGGCAGGTTAAACAACCCGCCATCAGTCAAACCGGTAGACCGGCAAGACGTGCCATTATTAAACCGCTTGGATATTCGCAGCCTGTTTGCCTTTAGGACCAGTGGTTACGTCGAAGGATACTTTTTGACCTTCTTTCAAGGTTTTGAAACCATCCATATTAATCGCAGAGAAGTGTGCGAATAAATCCTCACCGCCTTCATCTGGAGTGATGAAACCAAAACCCTTAGCGTCGTTAAACCATTTAACTGTACCGGTTGCCATGAAATACTACTTTCCTATAAATAAAAATTAATCAATCAAGCAATTTGGATAAATGCCCTAAAATTTCAAACCAACGGAATGGTTAGAGTATTTGCCCGACCTTGCTTAACTGACTTTTTACCTTTGTTAAGTATTGTAGTCAAGCAATTTTATTGAAAAAGGCGTTTTTTAGAAAAAAAGGAACAAAATACAACATAAAATGCAGTTTCCACCGCGCAGAAAGCAAAATTATCAGGGATAATAGCTTTATTTGACTTTTGTTATTTTAAAACATGAGCACACAACATCAAGCCACTCCCTTAATCGACACCATCAAACCGCAACCGCCTAAAAAATATGGTGTTTTTTTATTAAACGATGACTACACCACCATGGATTTTGTGGTAAATATTCTCACGGAAGTTTTTGCTTTATCACATGAACGCGCGGTTGCCGTGATGCTTTTGGTACACCATGAAGGCAAAGGCTTATGTGGTATCTATACCAAAGATATTGCCGAAACCAAACAACAACAAGTTAGCCTATTGGCTGCTGAAGCAGGCTACCCACTCCAATGCACTTTAGAGGAAATGTCATGATTTCATCTGATTTAGAACAGGTTTTACAACATATTTATATTGAAGCGCGTACACGTTATTACGAATTGATTGGGATTGAACATTTATTATTGGGTTTAATTGAAAAATCAGATGAGATTCGCCAACTCTTACAAACGCTACACGTTGATACCGAATTATTAAGCCAACAGTTGCTCAACAGCATAGAAGAAAACGTTCCCATCATTCCTGAACCTAAACGTGAGCATCTGGAACCCCAACCTACCATGGGATTTCAACGTGTGATTCAACGGGCGATTGTGCATACGCAATCCGCAGATAAAGCCGAAGTATTGCCTACTGATGTGTTGGTCGCTTTATTAAGCGAAAAAGACAGCATGGCGGTGTTTTTCTTACAACTGCAATCGGTTGAACGCCATCATGTGTTGCGTTATTTGGCGCATGGCGAAATTCCCAGCGTATCTTCTACTGCTTATGACGATGAAGAACATGAACGTGATACCAAGCCCGATGTGTTACAACAATATACGGTTAATCTCAATGCCGAAGTGAGCGCAGGACGCATTGACCCCTTAATTGGACGCCAAGCGGAAATGGAGCGTTTGCTACAAATTTTATGCCGCCGCCGCAAAAATAATCCTTTATTAGTGGGTGAAGCGGGCGTGGGTAAAACGGCTCTGGCAGAAGGTTTGGCTTATCACATTGTGCATCAACAAGTGCCAGAAGTTTTGCAAAACAGCACGGTCTTTGCGCTGGATATGGGTGCATTATTGGCTGGCACCAAATATCGTGGCGACTTTGAAGAACGGGTAAAA
>JBHADP010000096.1:0-7375 GCA_041855125.1 Neisseria sp.
ATGCCTGTGGCGATGTTGTCTAAAGTTAAAACAATGCCTTCTAAAATTTTGCGCTCTTTGCCAATTTCTTGTGCTTTTTTAGGGTCATTCCATAAATCGGGGTCTTCTGATAAACCCACCACTTCTTCCAAACGGTCTTTTTTACCTTGATAATCAAGATACACGCGAATATCGTTGCTGCGTTGTTCTAAATCATTTAAATGATTATTGAGCAGATTAATGCTTTCGGCTTCCATAATTTCAGTTTCACAGGATAATAATTTAATGGTTTATTTTACTGGATTTGCAGGGGTTTGAAACTACACGGCTTCTAATTTGGCAAACTGGGTGTCTAATTCTTTGATGCCCACTTGTCCAAAATTAATGGTGAGCCGTGCCGATTCGCCTTTATCCACCGCATCGATAATCACACCCGTGCCAAACTTGGCATGGCGCACATTTTGCCCAATGCGAAAGCCATCGTATTCTTGCGCCGAACGGAAGTTATCCAAAATTTTATGTTTCACCTTAGGCGCATGGGCAAAATGACCGATAGCATGATTCATAGGCGATAAGGTGTGCAATACAGACTTCGGCACTTCTTCCACAAAGCGCGACAACACGCCAAATTGAGTTTGCCCATGCAATAAACGCTGCTGCGCCATGCTGATATACAGCCGTTTGCGTGCGCGTGTGATGGCAACATACATCAAACGGCGTTCTTCTTCCAAACCGCCTTGTTCTTGCAAACTGTATTGGCTGGGAAACAAACCCTCTTCCATGCCACTCAAAAATACGGCATCAAATTCCAAGCCTTTTGCTGCGTGTATGGTCATTAATTGTAGGGCAGCTTCTTTGCCATGGGCTTGGTTTTCGCCCGATTCTAATGAAGCATTGCTTAAAAATGCCAAGATGGGAAATAACGGATTATCGGTTAAATGGGTGGGTAAGGCTTCAAATGTGCTGTCCATAGGGTTAAACACAATGGCAGCATTGACCAATTCTGCTAAGTTGTCCAAACGGTCTTGGTGGTCACCTTTTTGATTGTGATAATAATCAATCAAGCCGCTGCCTTCTGTTACCGCCACCATCATTTCTTTGAGCGACACATTGGGCGCTTGCTGACACAAGCTGTCGATTAATTGCACAAATGCCGCCACTTTGCCCGCTTTTGCCCCCATACCACACGCCGCTTGCCATAAGGAGATGCCTTGTTCGGCAGCACTGGCTTGGATGTTCTCAATGGTGCGCGTACCTATGCCACGCGGCGGAACATTAATCACACGCAACAAAGCATTGTCATCATCAGGATTCACCGCCAAACGTAAATACGCCAAGGCGTGTTTGATTTCCTGTCGCTCATAAAAGCGCAAACCGCCATAAATTTTATACGGCACCCCACTGCGAAACAACGCCTGCTCCAACACACGGGATTGAGCATTGCTGCGGTATAATACCGCCATTTGGTCTAATGCCCAGCCTTCACGTTGCAAGGCTTTGGCTTCATCAATAATAAACTGTGCTTCATCTAAATCATTGGGCGCGGAATAAAAACGGATTTTGTCGCCTTGTGCCGCATCGGTACGCAAATTTTTTCCCAAACGCTGAGCATTGTTTTCAATCACCGCATTGGCTGCCAACAAAATATTGCCCACCGAACGATAGTTTTGCTCCAATTTAATGGGTTCAGCAATGGCAAATTCTTGCATCAATGCCGCCATATTGCCCACATTTGCGCCACGAAAGCGGTAAATGCTTTGGTCATCATCGCCCACAGCAAACACAGCAGCATGTTGCCCTGCCATGAGTTTGAGCCACCGATATTGCAACACATTGGTATCTTGAAATTCGTCCACCAAAATATGATTAAAACGATTTTGATAATGCGTGCGTAAAACCTCATCGGCTTGCAACACTTCATAACTGCGCAACATCAATTCCGCAAAATCCACCACCCCTTCTTGTTTGCACGTTTTATCATATTCCGCATAACACGCAATCAAACGTTCCGTGAGCGCATCAGGTGCTTGCAATTCGCCTGCGCGTAGACCTGCCTCTTTTTGTGCATTAATAAAACCTTGCAACGTGCGCGGCGCAATGATTTCTTCTGCAATATTCCATTGTTTTAACAAACGCTTAATCAAGGCAAGCTGGTCGCTGCTGTCTAAAATTTGAAACGTGGCAGGCAAGCCCGCCTCACGATGGTGTAAACGCAAAAAGCGATGACACAAACCGTGAAACGTTCCCAACCACATGGCGCGAACATTAATCGGCAACATAGCGCCCAAACGGGTTTGCATTTCTTTGGCAGCCTTATTCGTAAACGTAACCGCCATAATGCTGTGAATACTGGCTTGCCCACTTTGCAACAGCCATGCGATGCGCGTGGTTAATACCCGCGTTTTACCACTACCTGCTCCTGCCAACACCAAAGCCGATTGCGGTGGATACGTTACAGCCGATAATTGTTCAGCATTCAGCCCTTCTAACAGGGCAGCAAGGGGATTTTCTGGAAACATAGTACAATGACACATCATCTAATCAGTATGCAAAACAGTGTATCACATGAATCTCACCCTCTGCCTCTACCAACAACTTTGGCGCATCGCCCCGCCACTCATTCGCCATTATCTACGCAAGCGCGGTCGAAAAAATCCTGCTTATTTACAGCATTGGGGCGAACGCTTTGGCGAACCCTTTGCTCAACCCGTCCAACACGCCATTTGGATACACGCCGTATCGGTAGGCGAAACCCGTGCTGCCTTGCCCCTAGTACAAGCCTTGCGCCCCCATTTCCCTGATGCCCCCCTCCTGCTCACCCAAATGACCCCCACAGGACGCGCCACCGCACAACAACTGTTCCCCGATGCCCAATGCCGTTACCTGCCCTACGACAAACCCGAATATGTAGCGCAATTTATCGCCGAACACCAGCCACGTTTAGGCATCTTAATGGAAACCGAAATTTGGCCCAACCTCATTCACGCTTGCCAGCAACACCAGCTGCCCTTATTTCTTGCCAATGCGCGTTTATCCGAAAAATCACAACGCGGTTACCAACGCATCCAAGCCGCCATTACCCCCACCTTAAATAGCCTCACCGCCTGTTTTGCCCAAACCGATGCCGATGCCGAACGATTGCGTGCTTTAGGGGTGCAACATATCGAAGTTTGTGGCAACACCAAATACGATTTTCCCCCACCGCCCGAATTAGCCCACCTTGCCGCCCAATTAAAACAACAAGCAGGGCAACGCCCCATCATCGTTTGCGGCAGCACCCGCGTCAAAAACGACACCGATGAAGCCGAACTCCTCCTACAAGCATGGCAAGGCTATTCAGGTCATGCCCTATTGGTCATCGTACCACGCCACCCCGAACGCTTTGATGCCGTTTATCAAACCGCCTGCCGCTTAGGCTTTCGTTGCCAACGGCGCAGCGAACAACAAGCCATTGCTCCCGACACCCAAGTATGGTTAGGCGACAGCATGGGCGAATTACTCGCGTTTTACCAAATTGCCGATATTGCCTTTGTGGGTGGCAGCTTAGTGGATACTGGTTGCCAAAACATCATCGAACCCATCGCCTATGGCATTCCCACCTTATTTGGCTTTTCCACCTATAATTTTGCCGCCACCTGTCAAGCAGCCGTGGCGGCAGGCGCAGCACAACAAATCTTGTCTGCCCAAGCATGGCGGCATACCGTAGAAGATTGGCTTCAACACCCCAACCTTCGTCAAACCTATGCCCAACAAGCCAAACAATTTATTCAAGCCCATCAAGGCGCAAGCCAAAAAATTGCCGCCTTAATCAAACAAGCTGTGGCATAGTTTCCGATACCACCTGTTCCTCCCCATGCAAGGCTTGATAAGCAGGCAACAACAAACGACTAATCATCGACAGTTGTTGCCACAACACATGACTTTGCTCATCACACAAACTTTCCGCGCGTAAATCCTCCAACTGCGCCAACACCGTTTCCACTTCGCGCGTAAAATCATGCCCATTCATCCCCTGCATCTTCTCCAACAAATCACACACCTGCTCAGCCAACACAAAATACCGTGTCAAAAACGCCTGATTATATTCATCATGCCGCATCTGACTGCGATACGCCCCCAAAGACGAAATATAACCCAACAACGAATAATTAATCTTCAACAACTGAAACCCATCTTGCAAACGATTGCCATATTTCTCAGGCTCTCCCGACATATCCGACAAAGTGCTCGACAACGCCGCCGCTCGTTCATGCCCAATGCGCCGCGCCACCCGATACGCCATATCGTCCACACTGCCATGCTGCAACTGCACCAAAATACTGCGTAAATACCCAGCATCACTTTGAATCGCCTTCGCTCCCGTTTGACTCAACTTCAAATAATGCCAATCGGGCCACAAAAACGACACCGCCACCCACGACAAACCACAACCAATCACTGTATCAATCAAGCGCAACCACAACGAATCCACCGAACCCATGCCCGCAATCGAAAAACTCACCAAAGCCTGAATCGTAATAAAAAACGTTGAATAACTATACTTATTCGCACGGAAGAAGAAAAACAACGTAACCGATGCCACCAAAATCATCAACTTCGCCTCCAACGAAGGCGTAAAATACGGCAACAACGAACCTACCACCACACCAGCAAACGTCCCGACCACCCGTTGCTTCAAACGACTTTGCGTTGCCGAATAGTTAGGCTGACACACAAACACCGCCGTGAGCAAAATCCAATAACCAAATTCCAGCTGCAAACCTTCCACAATCAAACCACACGCCAACACCAACACCGCCATTCGCACCGCATGGCGAAACGTGGACGACTCAAAATTCAACTGACTGCGCAAATTCCGCCACGCATCACGCAAACCATGACTTTCATGATGCGCAATCCGCCAATCCGTGTCGGGTTCATCTTCCCATTGCCGATTCAAATGCGCCAACTGATAATTCACCCCTTGCAAATTTGCCGCCACACGCTGCAAAAAATGCACATCCTCATCATCAGGATGCGCTTGAGCATACAACATCACCGATTGCTGCAAACCCTTGCCCGCCCGTGCCAAACGCGCGTCATACTCATAACTTTTCCCCTCGCGCAAAGCACTTGCCACCTGCCGACACGCCTGCCCCTGCAACTCCAACAAACGCAATGCCCGAAAAATCAAATCCGTATGCTTCAACTTCTCCGCCATCGCCTGATACTGCACATAACTCGAACTGGCGCGTTCATGAATATCCTGCGCCACAAAATAATGCCGCAACATCCGACTGGTGCGCGGATGCCTGTGCTGCCCCCGCATCCGATAAAACAAAGCGCTACGACACACATTAAACATCGTAACCACCTGATTATTTCTCATCGCCAAATCAATTTGACGCTGCTCCAGCCACCCCACCTCATCAGGGTCAAAAAAACACGCTTTCGCGTCCAAATACGCCCCCAGCGCCACATAAGCATTCGCTACACTCTCCTGCACAGGTCGATGCGGAAACAACACATGAATCAACAACGCATTCACACTATACAACACCGCCCCACACAAAATCATCGCAGGATTCACATACCACACCATGTCAGGCTTATAAGTCAGCGTGGTATATACCGCCACCGCCAGCGTACCAAACGCAATCGTCCGATAACGCAAACTAACCGCCCCGCTCACCGTAAAAATAAACGCCAACACCGTTACCGTAGCAATAAACCGCCAAGCATCGCCCAAAGTAAACTGCACCGCCAAAGACGACACCGCAAACGCCAACAACATAAAAAACAGATTCTTCAACCGCCCCGTTAAACGATTATCCAAATCCGACAAGCCCCCCGCAATAATCCCCAACACCAACGGAATCGTGAGCTGCTCCAAACGAAACTGCCACACCAACACCGCCGCTATCGCCACACTCACCATCGCAGGCAAAGTCGCAATCACTTTCGCATTCATAGGAGGGGTTTTAAATTTCATCATCATTCCTTTTTAGCTTGACATACCGCCATTTACATTAAAACCATAGCCACTCAACAACATCACACCTTTCCAATCAAAACAACATAATAGGGCAATACATTACAGAATTGCCCTTTATCTTAAAATATCCCACATACCCAGTTCTTCTCACTCCCTTCTACCCCTTATCCAAACTCGCTAAAGGATAAAACAACTTAAAAGGCTGATCATTAAAAGATAAAAAACCAAAATGGCGGTAAAATTGAACCGCCATTTCATCTTTTGCATCCACCAACAAAGCATAAGCTGCAATCTCTGCATGAGCTGCACGCCATAACGCATCTGCCAACAACGCCGCCCCTAACCCTTTCCCTGTATAACGCTTATCTACCGCCAATCTTCCCATCAACACAGCAGGAATAGAAGGATAACGTGGCAATTTTTGTGCCAAATGCTCGGGCAAATCCCCCAATACAATACTGGTTGATGCCAAAGTATAATATCCTGCCACATGATTTTCTGCATCTAAAGCGATAAAACAAGCAGCAACCCTACGCCTAATATCTTGCGAAACTTGCTGCCGAAAATAACGATTTAATGCCTCTGATTCACTACAAAAATCATTACGATAAATTGCCTTATCAAATGCTTGCAAGCGAAATCGCCCCCTACCAGACATCACTCCTCCAATAGCACTTTACGATGATTCAACGCCTTTTTTAAAGCAGCATTCGGCTCAGGCACTTCAAGCAAAGCATTCACAAATGCAACCTGATCAGCAACAGACAAATACAACACACTGGCTTCTGCTACCGTTTTTTGTGCTGCACTGGCAGCGGCACTTACCACAAAATCCGACACACTGCGCCCTTCCAATTCTGCCGCCCGTTTAATTAAAGCATATACATCATGTGAAAGCCGTGCTTCCAATCGTGCATTTAACGAAGCCATATCCACCCTCCATAACCATACTTCAAACCAATAATACGGCAACTTACCGTACAGCTCAATCACTACTGCGGCGGATTAGGCAAAAATGACAAATCCATCACATAAGCCTTAGGATTTGACCAATCCACTCTCACCTCCACCGTATCGCCCAAATAAGGCTTAGGATTTTCATTCAAAGGAGGGCTTACAAACGTAAACATATTGCCTGTTTCAGGATGCGGTGCCAATGCCACAATCTCATAACGGTCTTGATACTGATCACCCTGCTTCCTGCTCCATTCCCTCACATCCGACACCGCCGCTTGCACCACCACCCCTTGCATTTCTGCCTGCTGTTGCCCTTGATAATTGGGCAACAAAATAAACCAAAACACCGCCCCTAGCGCAATCGTCATTATCCAAGTAATCGGATTAGGCACAAAAACACTAAACAACAGCAAAGCAATCACAATGACCGCAGCAATAATCAGCGTAGTTAAAGAAATCATCATC
>JBHADP010000097.1:0-4261 GCA_041855125.1 Neisseria sp.
CCATCGACATCGGCATCGGATAAGATGGCGATTTTGCCATAGCGTAAACCGCTTAAATCGGGCTGGTCGTTGAGACTATGGGGGTCAACACCGATGGCAACAGAGATGTCGTGGATTTCGGCATTGCCAAATAATTGGTCGCGATGGACTTCAAAGCTGTTGAGTACTTTGCCGCGTAAGGGCAAAATGGCTTGGGTGGCTTTGTTACGCGCCAGTTTGGCTGAGCCGCCTGCTGAATCGCCTTCTACTAGAAATAACTCGTTTTCGCGGATGTCTTCGCTTTCGCAATCGGTCAGTTTCCCTGGTAAAACGGCTACGCCACTGCCTTTTTTCTTTTCGATTTTTTTGGCTGAACGCATACGCGCTTGCGCTTGTTTGATGGCAAGTTCGGCAATTTTTTTGCCTGTTTCAAGGTTTTGATTCAGCCATAATTCGATGGGATCAACGGAAACGGCTGCCACTAATTTGAGCGCATCGCGGTTGGTGAGTTTGTCTTTGGTTTGCCCTTGAAATTGAGGGTCTAATACTCGGGCAGATAAGACAAACGCTACTTTGCTAAATACGTCATCGGATTGGATTTTGACGCCACGCGGTAATAAATTATGGTGGGTGATAAAGTTATTGACGGCGGTAAAAACGGCTTGTTTTAAACCTGCTTCGTGGGTTCCGCCTAAGGGAGTGGGAATCAGATTGACATAGCTTTCGTTGCTACAACTGCCTTCTTCTAGCCATGTGAGGGCAAATGCAGCGCCTTCTCCCACGCTAAAATCGCTCTCGTGTTGAGGGGTGATGTAGTTTTCGCTGGCAAAGATGGGAACGGCTTCTTGCGCATCGTGGATTAAGTCTGCCAAATAGCTTTGTAAGCCGTTGGGGTAGCACCAGCTTTGTGTATAAGGTTCGCTTTGGGTTTTTACAGGGCGGGTGAGGGAAACGGTGATGCCTGACAGTAAGACGGCTTTGGCGCGTAAGAGGCGCTCCAGTTCGGTGATGCTGTAATCGGCTTGTTCAAAGTATTTGCCATCAGGCCACACGCGCACTTCGGTGCCACTGTCTTTGAGCGCACATTGACCGATTTGAGTGAGCGGTTCAATGACATCGCCACCTGCAAAGACGATACGGTAAATTTTGCCCTCCCGTTTGACGGTAACTTCTAAACGGGTGGACAGGGCATTGGTAACTGAAACGCCCACGCCATGCAGTCCCCCTGAGAAAGCATATGCGCTGTTGCCATCTTTTTTGTTGAATTTGCCACCTGCGTGTAAGCGGGTAAACACCAATTCCACGACAGGAATGTTTTCTTGTGGATGTAAGCCTACGGGAATTCCACGCCCATTGTCGCGCACCGATAAGGAACCATCGGGATGAATTTCAACGTGAATGTGGTTGGCAAAACCGCCGAGGGCTTCATCTGCGGCGTTGTCAATGACTTCTTGGCAGATATGGGTGGGACTGTCGGTACGGGTGTACATACCAGGGCGTTCTTTAACGGGTTCTAAGCCTTTGAGGACGGTAATGCTGGATTCGCTGTATTGGTGGGTGGTCATAATGCAAAGAGTGGAATAGTTGGCAACAGGCGGTTATTTGTTCTGTTGGCGTTGGTTAAATTCTTCAAGTGTTTCGAGGTCGCGCAGGAAACGGGACAATTCAGATAAAGCGCCTTGATAAACATCGCGTTTAAAGTCGATGACTTCTTCAATAGGCGCCCAATAGTCGTGCCAACGCCAGCCATCAAATTCGGGATGACTGGTGGCGCGTAAATGGACATCGCTCTCTCGTCCTGTGAGTTTTAATAAATACCAAATTTGTTTTTGTCCACGATACGAGCCGCGCCATTCTCGGCGCACCCAATGTGATGGAACATCATAACGCAACCAATCACGGGTACGCCCTAAGATTTTAACGTGGTGGGGAAGCAGCCCCACTTCTTCGAGTAATTCGCGATACATGGCGGTTTCGGGGCTTTCCCCAGGTTTGATACCGCCTTGTGGGAACTGCCAAGAATGTTCGCGCACGCGTTTGCCCCAAAAAACTTGATTGTTGTCGTTGATAAGGATGATACCGACATTGGGGCGATATCCTTCTCGGTCTAGCATAGTGTCGCCCTGAGAAAATGAATATGGAAACGGGCGATTTTCCCATAATCCTGCTTAGCTGAAAAGCAGCAGTATCCGCAGAAAAAATACAGAATGTAACACTTGTTAAAAAATGTTTATTTTTGTGTTTGAAATGCTTGCATCACAGTAAGTTTTGCCGTTTAATGCGTAGCAATACCGTTAAGAGAGAGAAGGCATTTCAGTATCGTGGCGGGGCTACCTATAAGCCAGTGGGCTTAAGGAAAATGTTTTTTTATTTAATGCTTATTTTGGAAGGATTCCATAATGAAAAAAACTGTGTTGGTTTCTGCTTTGGCAGGTTTGTTGCTCGCAGCTTGCGGTGGTGCCAATAATGCCCAATCCGACAATAAAGGCGCGGAAACGCCAGCTTCAGCCAGTTCTGGAGCCAGTGCAACCAGCCCTGCTGCGGCAACAGGCAAATTGAATATTTATAACTGGTCAGATTATGTTGACCCCGAAACCGTTGCTGAATTTGAAAAAAATAATGGCGTGAAAGTTCGCTATGATTATTATGATAGCAATGAAACCTTAGAAGCCAAAATGCTGACAGGTAAATCAGGCTATGATTTGGTTGCGCCTTCGATTGCCAATGTGGGTCGTCAAATTAAAGCAGGTGCGTATCAAGAAATTGATAAAAACCAAATTCCGAACTATAACAATATCGACCCTGAATTGTTAAAACAAATGGCACAAGTTGACCCTGGTAATAAATATGCTGTGCCTTATTTTTGGGGTATCAATACTTTAGCCATTAATAAAGACAAAGTTGCCCAAGCATTAGGCACGGATAAATTGCCTGAAAATGAATGGGATTTGGTGTTTAATCCTGAATATACTGCCAAACTGAAATCATGCGGTATCAGCTTTTTTGATAGCCCAACCGAGCAATATCCTTTGGTATTGAAATATTTAGGTAAAGACCCGAATAGCGAAAACGCTGATGATTTAAACACTGCCAATGAATTGATGAAAAAAGTGCGTGGTGATGTGAAACGCTTTAGTTCATCAGGTTATATTGATGATATGGCGCGTGGTGATTTGTGCGTGTCGATTGGTTATGGCGGTGATTTAAATATTGCGAAAAACCGTGCCAAAGAAGCCAATAATGGTGTGAATATTCAAGTATTAACCCCGAAAACAGGGGTGGGCATTTGGATTGATTCGTTTATGATTCCAAAAGATGCTGAAAATGTGGTGAATGCACATAAATACATCAATTACACCTTAGATGCGAAAGTGGCAGCCAAAAATGGTGATTTTGTAACTTATGCGCCAGCCAGCCAGCCAGCGCGTGCGTTAATGAAAAAAGAATATGCCGATGACCATTCGATTTTCCCAAGCGCAGAAGTGAAAGCCAATAGCTTTGTGGTATTGCCTAAATCGCCTGATGCCGTCAAACTGCAAACCCGCTTGTGGCAAGGTTTAAAAGCAGGACAATAATATGTGATTGAAACACAACGCTCTGCCTAGATGGGCAGGGCGTTTTTGTTTTTTAGTCGCAAGAGTGAATGACAAATGTAAGTAAAGGTTTAGCAAATAGACAATGGGCGGTGTGGCTTATTACAATACCACGTTGCAGCAAAAGGAACACCATGAATATTTTAATTTGTAATGATGATGGTTATTTGGCAGAAGGCATTGCGGTTTTGGCGCGAGTGGCGGGCGAATTTGCCAATGTGCGCGTGGTTGCGCCTGAACGTAATCGCAGTGGCGTGAGCAATTCACTCACTTTAGACAAACCTTTGCAATGGCGACAAGCGGCAAATGGTTTTTATTTTGTGAATGGCACGCCTACCGATTGCATTCATTTGGCATTACACGCAATGCCTGATTTTGTGCCTGATTTGGTGTTATCAGGAATCAATCATGGCGCGAATATGGGTGATGACACCTTATATTCGGGAACCGTTGCCGCCGCCACTGAAGCCTATTTATTGGGTTTTCCTGCCATTGCCTTATCGTTAAACGATTTTGGTGACCGCTATTGGGCAACGGCTGAACAAGCCGTGTGGCGATTGTTAAGCCATTTGGTGCAACAGCCGCCCACTCAAGCCATGCTGTGGAATGTGAATATTCCTGCTGTCGCGCCCCATGAAATTCAGGGCTGTAAAATTACCCGTTTGGGGCGGCGACATCATCAACAAAGC
>JBHADP010000098.1:0-22444 GCA_041855125.1 Neisseria sp.
TGATAAGATGGTTGCCAAAGGATTGGCTTTGTTTTGCCCTGCAATATCAGGCGCAGAACCGTGAGAAGGCTCGTATAAACCTTTGCCTGTTTCATTCAATGAGGCAGAAGGCAGCATACCAATAGAGCCTGTAAGCATAGAGGCTTGGTCAGACAAAATATCGCCAAAAATATTGCCTGTAGCAATCACATCAAACTGTTTGGGCGCGCGCACCAACTGCATGGCAGCATTATCCACATACATATGGCTTAAAGTAACATCGGGATAATCTTTACTCACTTCAGTAAAGATTTCTTTCCATAATTCGGTCGCTTCTAACACATTGGCTTTATCCACCGAACACAGTTTTTTGCCGCGTTTTTGTGCAGCTTCAAACGAGACTTTAGCAATGCGGCGAATTTCGCTTTCGCTGTATTTCATGGTATTGAAACCTTCGCGCTCGCCATTTTCTAAGGTGCGAATACCGCGTGGCTCACCAAAATAAATATCGCCTGTGAGTTCGCGCACAATCAAAATATCCAAGCCTGCCACCACTTCGGGTTTTAAAGTAGAAGCATTGGCAAGTTCTTTATACAAAATCGCAGGGCGTAAATTGGCAAACAGGTTTAAATCTTTGCGAATGGCCAATAAGCCACGTTCTGGGCGCAAAGGGCGTTCTAAATTATCATATTGTGGGCTGCCCACCGCACCCAATAAAACAGCATCGGCAGCACGACAGATATTTTGCGTGAATTCAGGATAGGGGGAACCATATTGGTCGTAGGCTTCCCCGCCTAAAGGTGCATATTGGTATTGAACATCTAAGCCTTGTTCAATTAATTTGTCCAACACGCGCACCGCTTGGGCAACAATTTCAGGTCCGATACCATCACCGCGTAGAATGGCGATTTGTTTGGTCATATTAAGTTTCCTTTATGAATAAATGGGTTAAATATCATCAAGACGATATTCTAAGGTTCGTATTTTGAATACGGCTTTGCGAATAGTAGGCTGTTCGCCCACTAAAGGGGCGTGTCCATCATTGGGAAAAAATAAAACAAATTCGCCCACCTGTACATCTAGCCAAGTGTGGGCGGGGTCAGTGAAAAATTCAATGTCGCGTTGTTCATCGTAACCCAAACCGTGTTGTAAATCATAGCGGTCAATCCAACCATAGCTTTCTGTACCACTGAGCGGAACTTGGATATCAATGTGTTTTAAATGGGCTTCAGCTTGTGCCGCTTCGCGTGTTCGCATGGCTTCATGACCAATAAATAAGCGAATATTGGGATGATGACACGGGATTTGTCCATCGGGTAGGGCAGCAAAATCTAATGTTTGCAATAGATGTATGGCATCACCGAAATCGGGGTGAAGGGGGATATAACGATGGGCTTGACTGATGGTGTCGATAATCATGATAACAAATAGGGTATAGGGTTTATGTTGGGTGGGTGAGATGTTTTAACCGTTTTTTTGTGTTTTTATCGCCCTGTTTTGCCGCTTGTTCATACCAATATCGAGCTTGTTGGTAATCTTGTTGTGTGCCATAGCCAGTATCGTATAAATAACACAAAGCATTTTGGGCTTGTGCATGACCTTGTTGGTAGGTGCGATGCCTGCTTCATACCACCAGCCCAGTTTGCGCTTACTTCTTGGGCTTATCAAACCTGCTATAGTAGGCAAACGCAAGCTGTGGGTGGCGGTATAAGCAGGGTTATTCATCTTTAGGCTTGATGAAACAACCAAGGCTGGCTGGCTTGGCGTTGGGCTTCAAAGGCTTTGATTTCATCGGCGTGTTGCAAAGTTAAGCCGATTTCATCTAAACCATTAAGCAAACAATGTTTGCGATGTTCGGTAATATCAAAGTGGAAGACTTCGCCGCTTGGTGTGGTCAGCGATTGTTGTTCCAAATCAATCGCTAATTGATAGCCTTCTTGGGCGGCAACTTCTTGAAACAACTGCTCCACTTGCTCTTCGCTTAACACAATGGGCAATAAGCCATTTTTATAACAGTTGTTAAAGAAAATATCGGCAAAACTGGGGGCAATGACCGCGCGGAAACCGTAATCATCTAATGCCCAAGGGGCGTGTTCGCGTGATGAGCCACAACCAAAGTTTTTACGAGTGAGCAAAATTTGTGCGCCTTGATAACGGGCTTGGTTTAAAGAAAAATCAGGGTTGAGCGGACGTTTACTGTTGTCCATACCCGGTTCACCGTGGTCAAGATAACGCCATTCATCAAAGGCGTTAGGTCCAAAACCACTGCGTTTGATGGATTTGAGAAATTGTTTGGGAATAATGGCATCGGTATCCACATTGGCACGGTCAAGTGGGGCAACGAGAGCAGTCAGTTGGGTAAAGGCTTTCATTCATATTCCTTTATGGTTCACTACCATGGATGGCAGTAGAATGGGGTTGTATGGGGAAGAGTCATCACTTCCAAATCAGGACACTATATAGGATTAAGCCTGATATGTTATCCATTGAGAATGGGGCAGAAAAAACAGCCTGAATGGAGGGCTTCAGGCTGATTAGGGTGCGCTTTATTCGCTGATTTCTTGCAATTTATCGCCTGTTTTACTGATGCCTTTGCCCACAGCTTGACCGCCTTTTTTCACAGTGTCTTTGGTTTTATCCCAGCCACGTTCTAAACGGTCTTCAGCTTTTTCGGTGTTGCGAGAAACATCGCTTTTTGCCCCGTGCCAAGTGTTAGAGCAGGCACCTAAAGTCAATACACAAGCGGTTAAAATGAACCATTTTTTCATTTCGGCACTCCTTATCAAGCGTTTTACAAATAAGCTCGCACATCGGTGAATTTACCTGTAACGGCTGCGGCAGCTGCCATTGCAGGACTCACGAGATGAGTACGCCCACCATTACCTTGGCGACCTTCAAAATTGCGGTTAGAAGTGGAGGCGCAACGTTCTTGCGGAGCAAGGCGGTCGGCATTCATCGCCAAACACATAGAACAACCGGGTTCACGCCATTCAAATCCAGCCTCAATAAAGATTTTATCCAAACCTTCTTGTTCGGCTTGTTCTTTCACCAAGCCAGAACCGGGTACAACCAACACGCGATTTACGTTAGCCGCTTTATGACGACCTTTGGCAATGGCAGCCGCTTCACGCAAATCTTCAATACGGCTGTTGGTGCAAGAACCAATAAACACCACATCAACCGCAATTTCATTTAACGGCGTATCGGCAGTTAAACCCATATATTCTAAGGCGCGTTCCATACCACTGCGTTTCACAGGGTCAGCTTCATGGGCGGGGTTCGGCACTTTGCCGCTGATGTCTAATACCATTTCGGGCGATGTTCCCCAAGTAACTTGTGGCTGAATATCGGCTGCATCAAATTCAAACACGCGGTCAAACTGTGCGCCTTCATCAGACACCAGTGTTCGCCAATAGGCGACTGCTTTATCCCAATCTTCGCCTTTAGGAGCAAGTGGTTTGCCTTGCACATAATCAATGGTGGTTTGGTCTACCGCCACAATACCACTGCGCGCACCTGCTTCGATTGCCATATTGCATAAGGTCATGCGTCCTTCCATGCTAAGGCTTTGAATCGCTTCGCCACCAAATTCAATCGCATAACCTGTGCCGCCTGCGGTGCCGATTTGCCCAATAATATAGAGGGCAACATCTTTGGCGGTAACGCCTGTTTGCAGTTGTCCATTCACTTTAATCAGCATGGATTGAGATTTTTTGGCGGTAATACATTGGGTTGCCATGGTGTGTTCTACTTCTGATGTACCAATACCATGTGCTAATGCACCAAATGCGCCATGAGTGGAGGTATGTGAGTCGCCACATACTACGGTCATCCCCGGTAGAGTAGCACCTTGTTCAGGTCCCATCACATGAACAATGCCTTGTCCTTTATCTTTAAAAGGGAAATAGGCTAATGCGCCAAATTCTTTAATATTGCTGTCTAAAGTATCGACTTGTAATTTAGAGATGGGGTCTTGAATGCCTTTATCCCAGTCATTGGTGGGGGTGTTATGGTCGGCAGTCGAAACCACGCTGTCAATGCGCCATAATTTGCGCCCTGCCATTTTTAAGCCTTCAAAGGCTTGTGGGCTGGTTACTTCGTGTACTAAATGGCGGTCAATATAAAGCAGAACGGTGCCATCTTCTTCTTGGCGAACGATATGGCTGTTCCAAAGTTTATCGTAGAGGGTTTGTGGTGTCATGATGAATATTTTTGCTTTATTAAATGAAGAAATCGGGGAAAAGAATGGCAATTATAGTAGTCTTTATGGGCATAGATTGCAAGCGAAATGTCTAATATTTTTGAATATGCAATTTGAATCATTATTTTTTAGATATTTTTAGACATTTTGTCTGATTTTGAGGCGAATAAGGTTTGAGATGAAATAAAACTTGTCTTGCCCAAGTGAAAATTCTATTATGCCCAACACGAATTAACATCATAATGAGATGAATACCATGACTTTACCTGTAATGTCAGCTATTTACTTAGCTCAACTGCAAGCCTTTGAACGTACTATTTTAACCAATCAAACTAAAATTGAAGCGTGGTTTCGCCAACAATGGGCGAAACATCAGCCTCCATTTTATGGTTCAGTCGATATTCGCAATGCGGGCTATAAAATGGCTTCGATTGATATGAATTTATTTCCTGGGGGATTTAATAATCTTAACCCCAATTTTGCTCAATTAGCCGCCCATGCAGCTCAAGATGCGGTGGAACGTGCTTGTCCGCAAGCCAAATCGGTGTTGATTGTGCCTGAAAACCATACTCGCAATACGTTTTACCTACAAAATGTATATGCTTTAAGCAATATTTTGCGGACAGCAGGGTTTGAAGTGCGTTTGGGTAGCCTCAACCCTGAAATCACACAGGCAACTGAATTGGAAACGGCATTAGGCGATAAGATTTTACTTGAACCTTTACAACGCACTCGTGAACGTGTGCATTTGGCAGATGGATTTTCGCCTTGTTTGGTATTGTTAAACAATGATTTATCGGGCGGAGTGCCTGAAATTTTGCAAGGTATTGCACAAACGGTGTTGCCACCTTTGCATGGTGGTTGGACCACACGCCGCAAAACCGCGCATTTTGCAGCTTATAACCAAGTGGCGGCTGAATTTGCGCAATTAATTGACATCGATGAATGGCAAATTAATCCTTATTTTGAACAAATTAAAGGCTTAAATTTCCAAGAGCGTGAGGGCGAAGATGCTTTGGCAGACGCGGTAGAACGGATGTTGGCAAAAATCCAAGCCAAATACGATGAAAAAGGGATTCCTGATACACCTTTTGTGATTGTGAAAGCCGATGCAGGCACTTATGGCATGGGTGTGATGAGTGTGAAATCTGCCGAAGAAGTGCGCGGTTTGAATCGTAAAAACCGCAATAAAATGGCAAAGATTAAAGAAGGTTTAGAAGTTAGTGAAGTGATTGTGCAAGAAGGCATTTATACTTATGAAACGCTGAATGGTGCGGTTTCTGAACCTGTGGTGTATATGATAGACCGTTTTGTGGTGGGGGGCTTTTTCCGTGTTCATGAAGGACGAGGTGCAGATGAAAATTTAAATGCCACGGGAATGTCGTTTGTGCCACTTAATCAGGCGATTCCTGTGGCAGGTGCGGAAGACGGGGGCGAGGAACGTTGTAAACGGGTATTTGCTCAATGGGATTCGTTGGGTGTGCCGCAAACCAATTCGGCTAATCCTGATTGTGAGTGCAACCGTTTGTATGTGTATGGTGTGATGGCACGTTTATCGTTGTTGGCAGCCGCATTAGAATTGGAACAAACTCGGTCATAAAACAAATGGGGCTTCAATGCCCCCTATTTATTGCCCCTTGTTTGCAGCTTATCAAACTGGCGATAGGGTTACTTGGAATGGGATATATTTTTGATTTTTCATAAAATTGGTAGGATGTACAAAAAGGAGAGAAGGTGTTTGCTTATCCCATTACAGAGCATGATGGTTTATCGCGCTATTGAAAATTATTATATGTTATAGTATAACCTTAATGTTAAATTACTTTAAGGAGCGATTATATGACCAAAACCATCTTGCTAACGGCTTTATTGGCAGCCATAACCAGTCATGCTTATGCCCATCGTGTGTGGGTTAAAACCGACCATGCCCATGGTGGCGAAGTATTAAAAGCGCAGTTGGGCTATGGTGAATTTCCTAATTTTGAAGCCATTGCTCAAGAACGTTTGCACATTTTCAGTAAGCCCATGCAGTTGATTACTGAAAAAGGCAAACAAGATTTGGTGCAAAAAGGGCAATACAATTATCAATATCAAACCAAGCAAGCTGTGCCAGAAGGCAGTTATTTGGTAACAGCGCAATATCAGCCCACTTTTTGGTCTAAAAATGCGGCAGGCTGGAAAAAAGTGAACATGACTGAAATGCCCGATGCCACTTATTGCGAACAAACGCGCATGTATGGCAAAAACATTGTAAATGTGGGGCATGACAGCGCAGATACAAAAGTGATTACGCGCCCAGTTGACCAGTTGTTGGAAATTGTGCCATTAGATAATCCTGCTAATGTGCGCGTGGGTGAATTGTTTAAAGTGAAAGTTTTGTATAAAGGCGAGCCTTTGCCCAATGCCACCGTAACCGCCACTTTTGAAGGCTTTGATTTGTCTGACCGCAGTAAAACGCATAAGGTGGAAGCACAAGCATTTTCAGATGTAACAGGTGCAGATGGCACGGTGGATATTATTCCCTTGCGTCAAGGCTTTTGGAAAGCCAGTGTGGAGCATAAAACCGATTATCCAGACCAAAAAGTCTGCCAAAAATTAGCCACCTATACAACCATGACTTTTGAAATTGGGCATATGCATCATTGATAGCATAGAGCGTATGGTATAAAAACAGGGCGATTGACATGATTGAGTCAATCGCCCTGAGTGTTTTTTAAGCCACCTATTGGCGGTGAATGATAAATAATAATAATATTTTCTAAGCCACTTTAAGGAGTGGTTTAATTTTTTAATTATAACCTAAATTAGGTCAGATGATAAATACCAAATTTTTTTTTGATAAATAAAAATAATATGGCTTTGACAAGTAAAAAACTTTATGGTTAAATAGTCTCAATTCAAATTTCAAAGGAGGGTTTATGAATCACATTACCTCAGCGCAAATCAAAACGGCTATACAAGCATTTTTGCAAGCGCAATATGACAAGAAAACAGAAAAGGAGCAAAAGCAAAGGGAAAAAGCGGTTGCTACGAATCAATTTGAGGAAGCAGAGAAATTACAAACGTATTTAGAGGAGATGAAAGAGAAATATCATCCTACAAATTGGCTGCGAGAAGCGCAGAAAATGGCACAACATGTTCAAGTAGGCACACATGTTTCGCGTGGTAATCATCCGTCCTCGCGTGGAGATAATGTGCGCTTTCAACGTGCAGTAACGCATGACTATGTAGGAACGCATACGGTACAAAGTGTATTGTTAGATGCCAATAGTCCGCGTGGAGCGATTGATTTACCTGTGGTGTCATTTTTTGAATGGCAAGTAAGTGAAACAGTAAAAATGCGGGATTTGATAGCTGCACATCATTCTGCTTTAACGGGATGTTTTGATGATGATTTAGCAGTTTCTAATGCAATTCAACAAACTTTTTTTGATTGTTTAAATAATCAATTTACGCAAGCTAATACGCATGAGCGTAATAAGCAAATTTTGTGGGCAATACATGAACATGAGCAGTATCACACTTTAGTTCCCTTGCATCCGAGCGTACTGACACATGAGTTTTATCATCGTATTAATCAATTGCGTTATTCAGAAGAGAATAAAACCGCGCGAGAAAATCGGTATAAAAAAACAGCAGAACAACAAACCTATATCAGTATAGTGGATTTAGCGGCGGTGCAATTAGGGGGAACCAAGCCGCAAAATGTAAGCCAGTTGGTAAATAAACAAGGTGGGCGTCATTATTTATTGCCATCGCTGCCCCCATCATTTTCTGCATCTGAGGATTTAAGTATCAGTAAACAAGCGCACAGTATTTTTGATACAAAAAGTTTGAATTATCAATCGAAAGCGATTCTACAAGCTTTATTTCAAATCATAGAAACTCAATATAACAATGTTCATATTCGAGAGGCACGGAAAGCGATTTTAGATGATTTGTTGTGTCATATTTTAGGCATGGCAATGCGTATTCAGGAACATCGTCCTGCAGGATGGTCGCGAGAATATGATTTGAACCTAGCTGAAAAGTATTGGCTCGACCCCAAACGGGCAGAATTGGTGGGTGAAGAAGATTTTAAAGTGGGTAGGGAGCAAACCGATTGGCGCAGTGATATTGAGCGTTATTTTGCCAATTGGTTACAAAATTTGTTGAAACAACAGTTTCAAGAGATTGCCCAGTATTTTGGCGACTCTGAATATTTGGAATGGCGCAAAGAAATGGAAGCGGCTATTAAGGACAGTCAATTATTGGGGCAAGGAGTGTTTGCATGAGTTATCTCTATCCACATCATACATTGGTGGGTTATGTATTGATTAAAAAAATTCGTATTTTAAATGCCAATGCGATTTCTAGCCCATTAACCTATGGTTTTCCTGCCATTTCGGGTTTTATCGGCAGCGTTCATGCTTTAAGCCGTAAAATCAGCCAGCAAGATGGTTTAGAGAATGTGCGGTTAGATGGCGTGTTGATTGCCAGCCATCATTGTCAAGTGCAACGCTATCGTGAAAGTAAATTGACTGATTTTTCGTTTATTCAAACGCGTAATCCGATTTTGAAATCAGGTAAAACGGCTTCTATTGTGGAAGAGGGGCGTTGTCATTTGGTGGTTTCTTTGGTGGTGGGGGTATATAGTGATAATCCATTTGGCTTAATGGATGAACAGCGTGATAGCTTACTCAAGCATATTGAGCAGTTGATTCAACAGCAACGCATTGCAGGAGGCAGTGTGGTGGGTTTGCATCGGCAGCAAGCAGTGGAATATGTGAAATCAGCCGATGTAGATACTTTCAAACATAAGCTGTTGCCTGCTTTTGTCTTAATGGAAGCGCAACAGGAGTTGCATGATATTACGGCTCAATTACAAGTTCACCATCCTGCTGCTACCGCATTAGATGCTTTAATTGAAACCGCTACTTTGCATCATATTCCTTTGCAACATGGTAATGAAACATTATGGCATATAGAAACGGTTAAGCGTGGGCGCGGTTGGATTGTGCCCATTCCATTAGGCTTTCAAGGTATTTCACCGCAATTTGCACCCTACGAAATGACAAATTGCCGCAATCCTGAATATCCTAGCCAATATGTAGAAGCCATTTATGGTTTGGGGCGTTGGCAGTTTCCACATCGGATTGATAATTTAGCACAAGCATTATGGTATCAACGTCATATTGCAGAACAAGATTTATATGTATTGACCCAAAATCGGGCTTATTAAGGAGATAAAATGATGGCAAATTTAAAAACCGCTTCTGTTTTGGCATTTGAGCGTGTATTAGATATTTCAGATGCTTTTTTATGGCAACAAGATAGCCAAAACCCCAATCACGCGCCTGCGATGGTATGTGTACAAGAAAAGTCCGTACGAGGCACCATTAGCAATCGTTTAAAAAACGCTATTGCTAATGATCCTGCCAAATTAGATGCTGAAATTGAGAAACCCAATTTACAGCGTGTAGATGCCAGCCATTTAGATGAAGATAAAGATACTTTAATTGCCAAATTTACTTGTAAAGTATTGCCATTTACAGGTAAACCTAATGTATGCAATGACCAAGGCTATCAAACCGCATTAATGAAAGTTGTGGCAAGCTATAAGCAACAACAAGGTGTCAGTGAGCTAGCCAAACGTTATGCGACCAACATTGCCAATGCCCGTTGGTTGTGGCGTAATCGTGTGGGGGCAGAAAACATTCAAGTGGAGGTACGCAATGGGAAAGAAACCATCCAATTTAGCCATGCCCATGAAATCAGCTTAAACCATTTTGAACATCATAGCCCTGAATTAAACCAATTAAGCGCATGGATTGAAGCTGGCTTGAATGGGGAACAATTCACCTTATTAGAAGTAACCGCTTATGCCAACATCGGCAAAGGACAAGAAGTTTATCCATCACAAGAGCTGGTGTTAGACACAGGCAACAAAAAAAGCAAAGTCTTATATCGTGTGGGAAACACGGATAAAAACCATGCAGGTATGCATTCACAAAAAATCAGCAATGCCATTCGCACCATTGATACATGGTATGCCGACTATATTGAACAAGGCTTTCCCATTGCGGTTGAACCTTATGGTGCAGTAACCACATTAGGCACTGCATTTAGACAACCCAAACAAAAACAAGATTTTTACAGCCTATTTGATAACTGGGTACTGAAAGGTGAGGCTCCTGAAATAGCACAACAGCATTATGTGATGGCTGTATTGATTCGCGGGGGAGTGTTTGGAGAGAGTGGTAAGGAATAGCCATGTATTATCAAGAAATCACACTGCTACCCGATTCAGAAATCTCACCCCATTTTATTTGGCAAAAACTCTATACCCAGCTACATATTGCCCTTGCCGATGTTTATAACCAACATGGCATCAATACCATAGGGGTGAGTTTTCCTGATTATCGATATGAATTAGTAGGTAATAAACGTGTTGCCACCTTAGGCAAACGCCTACGGGTGTTTGCCCAGAGTGAACAAGATTTATACACTTTAAATTTAGCAGCGTGGCTGGCACGATTAAGCGATTATGTCCATATTAAACGCATCAGCGAAGTGGGCAACAAAGCCAAAAGCTATGTGGTAGTGAAACGTTATCGTTACAAACATCCCTTAATTAAAGCCATGGAATATGCGAAATATAAAGGCATAAACGTGGTTACCGCCTTACAAACATTGCCTAAAGATTATGCACAAGGTAAACAAGACATTCCGTTTGTATACATACACAGCGAAAGCACACAAAGGAATGGTAAAAAACACCAATTTCGTTTATCCATATGGCAAGAACAAACCAATCAACCACGCAATGGCGTATTCAATCGCTATGGTTTAAGCCAAGATGGTACTACTGTTCCACATTGGTAAAGGGATTGAAAAAGAAGGATTGTGGCATTTCAAATGGAGTGGCATAATCCTTTCTCACAACCTTTATTTTGGGTGAATTTAAAAAAAACCTTCCATTTCAAAGGATTATTGCATGATGAAAAAAGAAAGGGTAAAAAAGGGTTTTATATGCCAACTATTTAATTTTATTTATATTTTTTTGAAAGGAGTCCAGTTAACCGCCACACAGGCGGCTTAGAAATGCTCGATGCATTAAATGGATTGCCAATTAATGTTAACCGCCACACAGGCGGCTTAGAAACACAGCGTAAACTTCCAATCGCCCAGCACCTTGTTAACCGCCACACAGGCGGCTTAGAAAAGATAACCAAAAGGAAGCCTTATGCCAAATTTGTTAACCGCCACACAGGCGGCTTAGAAAAACCTAAACCAAAAGGAAAAACCTATGGAAACGTTAACCGCCACACAGGCGGCTTAGAAAGTAATGCGTACGCTGTGGAAAACAAAGTCAATGTTAACCGCCACACAGGCGGCTTAGAAACGCGTCCGCCAAAACGTGATGACGGACGCTGGCGTTAACCGCCACACAGGCGGCTTAGAAAACTTGTGCCGTGCATAGGTGGTTTTAGGGAGTGTTAACCGCCACACAGGCGGCTTAGAAAAAACGGACCTGATGAGAACTGTAAGTTGCGTAGTTAACCGCCACACAGGCGGCTTAGAAAAGCATCGCAGAGACCCGAGCCGAGCGGTTCTTGTTAACCGCCACACAGGCGGCTTAGAAACATCACAGCAAGCCCGTTTAATGGGGGTAATAGTTAACCGCCACACAGGCGGCTTAGAAACTGATGGTGTCGTGAGTGATACAGCCTATCTGTGTTAACCGCCACACAGGCGGCTTAGAAAGCCACATCATCGCTAAACTCCGCACCAAACATGTTAACCGCCACACAGGCGGCTTAGAAAATGATGCCCATTGGTCTTTGGTATATGTGTAAGTTAACCGCCACACAGGCGGCTTAGAAATGCTCAAGCGACCCCATGATGGCATTTGAAGTGTTAACCGCCACACAGGCGGCTTAGAAATGCCGATTCTTCATCAATTTTGATCATGCTTAGTTAACCGCCACACAGGCGGCTTAGAAAATATTGGCTATGGTATTTTTCTTGTTCAAAACGTTAACCGCCACACAGGCGGCTTAGAAAATGTACCGTTGACTGAATCTCGCTTTATTGAAGTTAACCGCCACACAGGCGGCTTAGAAATACTGCGCCCACATTGAGCGCGTAGGCAGTGGAGTTAACCGCCACACAGGCGGCTTAGAAAGCCTAAAAATCCGATTGCTGCTTCGTGTGAATGTTAACCGCCACACAGGCGGCTTAGAAAAGTTCAAGGCGTTCTGCTTGAGACAATTTATCGTTAACCGCCACACAGGCGGCTTAGAAACCGATGGGCATTTCGGTTGCAATACCCACTCCAGTTAACCGCCACACAGGCGGCTTAGAAACATCCAAGATTTAGCTACTTTTGCTACAAACAGTTAACCGCCACACAGGCGGCTTAGAAAGACTATCGGTTACGGCAATACTTACTATGAAGGTTAACCGCCACACAGGCGGCTTAGAAAATTGCAGGTAACATCATTGGTCGTAATGATAAGTTAACCGCCACACAGGCGGCTTAGAAATTGCCTGAATGCGACCCTGCCAAGAATATGAAGTTAACCGCCACACAGGCGGCTTAGAAATGCTTCATGGCATCATACCGACCATAACATTCGTTAACCGCCACACAGGCGGCTTAGAAAACACGCAAAACAACACATTGATGTTCGCACCTGTTAACCGCCACACAGGCGGCTTAGAAAAACAGGTGCTGGCTGCAATCCAATTCAATATTGTTAACTGCCACAAAGGTGGCTTAGAAACAGCCGCGTAAGAACTCCCCGCGTAAGTCGGGGTTAACCGCCACACAGGCGGCTTAAAAAACACCAACATAGGTATAATTGCGCTATGATTAGCTTGAATATGTGATTGGTTTAAAAAATATTTCTATGTCTTCATCTAAATCAAAACGGTCTTATTTTTCGGGTAGTGATTTAAAAACTATTTTACATTCCAAACGCGCCAATATTTATTATTTGGAACATTGCCGAGTGATGCAGAAAGATGGGCGGGTACTTTATCTAACGGAAACCGATAAAGAAAATTTGTATTACAACATTCCTATTGCCAATACGACGTGTTTGTTATTGGGTACAGGCACCTCTGTAACACAAGCAGCCATGCGTTTATTATCACAAGCGGGAGTGTTGGTGGGATTTTGTGGGGGTGGTGGTACGCCTTTATTGATGGGAACAGAAATAGCATGGTTTACGCCACAAAGTGAATATCGGGAAACACAATATGTGCAAGGCTGGTTGTCTTGGTGGTTTGATGAACAGAAACGTTTACAAGCCGCACAACAATTGCAATTGGCACGGCTAAATTTTTTGGAACAGGTTTGGTCGAAAGATTCAGTTTTGCAACAAGCAGGTTTTGAAAGTGATACACCTGAAATGATGCGTTGGCTGCGAGAATATCGCGGTTATATTGTGCAATGTGGTGAGGTAAGCCAGTTGCTTGCTTTGGAAGGCAGGATGAGTAAGCATTTGTATCATTTGGCAGCCAGTCAAACGGGATATGAAGGATTTGTGCGCAACAGTGATGGGGTGGATAAGGCTAATGTTTTTTTGAATCATGGTAATTATTTGGCATATGGTTTGGCGGCAACGGTAACTTGGGTATTGGGGATTCCTCATGCATTTGCGGTTATGCATGGTAAAACGAGACGTGGGGCATTGGTGTTCGATGTGGCAGATTTAATTAAAGACGCTATTGTGCTGCCTTTGGCTTTTATTGGTGCTAAAGATAATGTGAGTGAGCAGGATTTTCGGCAAATGTGTTTGAATTATTTTGTGGATTATCAGGCACTGGATACGATGTTTGATGAAGTGAAAAAATTGGCGTTGAGATAGTATGCTGGTAACGTTTATTTCGCAATGTGAGAAAAAGGCTTTATTACGCACTCGTCGTATTTTAGACGCATTTGCGAATCGACTAGGTGATAATGTTTGGCAAACAGCCATAACGGAACAGGGTTTAGCAACGGTGTATAAGCTGTTGCGCCAAACTGCCAGTAAATCAACGGCGGTTAGCTGCCATCGTGTGCGAACGCGGCAACGCATGGAATTGCAATGGATAGTGGGCAATCGGCGGCGATTTAATACCACGGGGCAAGTACCGGTCAATCGTACGCGCCGCAATTTATTGCATCAGGATTGGGAAAATTCTTGGCAAAACTTGTCGGCTCTGCATATTGTAAGTGTGTTAGCGGCATTGTTGCATGATATAGGTAAATCTACGCGTGGTTTCCAGCAGAAATTGCTTTCACATCAACAATATTTGGGCGACCCTTATCGTCATGAATGGTTGTCGTTGAAGTTGTTTATGTGGTTGGTGCAAGGTTGTCAGAGTGATGATGAAGTGTGGCAACGTTTGCAGCATTTAGCTGATTATTTGCAAGATAAACAGCCAAGTGTTGATGAATTATTACAAACAGACCAATCTAATTTGCATACTTTGCCGCCTATCGCACAGTGGTTGGCTTGGTTAATTGTAACCCACCATCGTTTGCCACCATTCATTGGCGATTACTGGTTAAATGCTCAGCAACGCGCTCAATTATTACGAGAAACACAATGGCTCACTGCCACTATTCATCAGTTTTATCAATATGGCTTAAAAGCTTGTGATTATTGGACAAAAAATCCACATAGTACGGCTGATAAAACGGATTTTTTTACGTTTGATGCTTGCGTTTGGCACAGCCCAACTTGGCAAGCTAAGGTAAAACGGTATGCGCAAAAAGCACAAGCCGATGTGGCATTAAAGCAATGGTCAAAGGCAGTAGTGGGACATCCTTTTTTGCTGATTTTGTCGCGCTTATGTTTGATGGTAGGCGATTATACTTATTCTAGTTTACCGCCCACGAGTCATAAAAGGTTGGCTGGCAGCTTAAAACGAGTGTTACAACATCAGCAATCCGCATGGTTGCTTGCTAATACATTCTGCAAAAAGGCTAATCAGACTCTTGATGAACATTTGTTAGGAGTGGCTCACTATACCGCGCAAATTTGTCGTGCTTTGCCTGTGTTGCATAAAAAAATGCCAAAGTTGGTGCAACATCAAGCCTTGTTAAAAAATACAGCTCATCCTCAATATCGTTGGCAAAATCAAGCCTTTCAATTAGCGTTACGCCAGCAAGAGGCAAGTGAAAAGCAGGGCTTTTTTGGTATCAATATGGCATCCACAGGCTGTGGGAAAACGCTGGGTAATGTGCGGATTATGTATGCTTTGGCTCCATCTCAAGAAGGGGCGCGTATTACGATTGCTTTAGGCTTGCGTGTGTTGACGTTGCAAACGGGACAAAGTTTGCGCGAAAAATTGGCATTAAATCATGCACAAATGGCGGTATTAGTAGGAGGTGATGCACAAAAGCAATTATTTGAACTCAATCAAGTTGTTGAAGAACAAATCGAAGAGCGTGAATTGTCAGGCAGTTTATCAGCAGAGCCGTGGTTGAATCATTATGTAGATGGTGATGAACAAGATTGTTTAGCCGAGCTGTCATTAGACCATGCTATAACTGAGCCTAATGCCCGTAAATTATTAGCAGCGCCTCTGGTAAGCTGCACTTTAGACCAATTAATATCTGCCAGTGAATGCACACGCGGTGGTGCTTATATTGCTCCTGTGTTGCGTTTGTTGAGCAGTGATTTGATTTTAGATGAACCTGATGATTTTGATTTGGCTGATTTACCTGCTTTATCGCGTCTTGTACATTTGGCGGGTTTATTGGGTTCGCGCGTATTATTGTCTTCAGCAACCTTGCCACCTGATTTGGTACAAGGTCTATATCAAGCCTATACAGCAGGACGCAAACTCTATAATACCCAATTCCATTTGCCCGACACACCACCCATTGCAGCATGGTTTGATGAAAATCATTGTGTGGCAACATCGTGTGTAGATACGCAACACTTTGCTCAACAACATGACGAGTTTATTGCCCAACGTTGCCAATTTTTAGCCACACAGCCTGTGCGCCGTGCCGCAAGTATATTGCCATTAAACATTCCTTATCATCGTGAAACTCAAAAGCAGTTCTATCAAGATTTAGCCAGCCATCTATTAGCTCAAGCTCATGCTTTGCATGAACAACACGCGCTTTGCCAAGCTGATTGTACGGTGAGTGTAGGTTTAATTCGCATGGCAAATATTCAGCCTCTCATGCAGTTAGCCCAAGCCTTATTTCAATATCAAGATGTGAGCCATGCCTTTCCCGATACTCAATTTCATCTATGTTGTTATCATTCTAACCAGTTGTTATTACTAAGAAACGTATTGGAGCAACGCCTAGATAAAATCTTGCAGCGCACCCATGTTTCTGATGAACAATTTATTCAACATGAAGACATCGCTCGCGCTATTGCCCAGTTTCCCAATAAAAAACATCATATTTTTATGGTGTTGGCAACCGCAGTAGCAGAGGTAGGACGCGACCATGATTATGATTGGGCATTGGTTGAACCCAGTTCAATGCGTTCTATTATCCAATTAGCAGGACGAGTTTGGCGGCATCGCCCTGATAAGGTTGCTCATAGCCCGAATATGGCGATTTGGCAATTTAATATTAAGGCATTGAAAAAAGAAAAGATTTGTTTTAATCAACCGGGGTTTGAACAGCCTGACAGCCATTTAGTAACGCATGATATAGCAAAGCTGATTCAGCCTGTTCAATTACAAAAAATAGATGCAACACCCCGTATTGATCGTGTTATCCATCATTTAGATGCTCAACATTCCTTGATTGATTTAGAACATGATGCCTTACATCGTTTAATGAACCATCACACCAGCAATGTGGTCAACGCTTATTGGCGTGAGGAAAGCGCCAATCGGCAACATATTCATTTGATACAACTGACACCTTTCCGCTTCCAAATGGGAGCAGAAACCGATTTTGTGTTTGCCATACAAGATGATGGGAATATTATTGTACGAGAATGGGGAGCAGAGCCTGACAAACAGGCTAATACCATAATCACCGTAACACGCATGGCAACCGACAGCTCATTGGTTAGTCCGTGGTTAGGTAGCAGTTTGGCAATCGAATTGGCACGTTTGGCAGAACAATTGCCTGATATGACCTTAGAACAAATACAAGAACAGTTTGCGCGGGTTAGTTTGCGTAGCGGAAAAACATGGTGGTTTGACGAGCGGTTTGGTTGCTGGCAACGGGAATAATGCAGCCATAGTTTCAACACACAAGATGACACATCAACCGCGCCATGAGTTTAAAAAATGGCGCGGTTTAGGAATGGCTTTAAGGTTTTGGATTCATTTTGATTTCTTGCCAATCGCGTACCATCAATTTATGAATATGAGGGTCGATAGGGGTCATAATAAAGCTATTGGCAAGGTCTTCATCGTTGGGGAAAATGGTGCGGTCGCTGCGGAAGGTTTCATCCATCAAAGCGCGTGCAGGGGCAGATGAAGGGGCATAGGTAACAAAGTTACCGTTTTGGGCTGCCACTTTGGGGTCTAAGAAATCGTTAATATAGCGATGGGCATTTAATACATTTTGCGCATCTTTAGGAATGGCAAATGAGTCCACCCAAATGCCCACGCCTTCTTTGGGCAACATCACTTCAATCTTTTCTTTGCCGCCTGCTTCTTCGGCACGGCGTTTGGCAATATTCAAATCTCCACCAAAACCAATGGTTACACATGTATCACCTCGCGCTAATTGGTCGATAAAGCCAGACGAGGTAAAACGTTTGATATAAGGGCGGTTGGCTTTTAATAATTCGGTGGCAGCTTGAATGTCTTCTGCTTGTTTGCTGTTGGGGTTTTTACCTAAATAATTTAACACCATAGGATAAATTTCTGCTGCACTATCTAAATAGCTGATGCCGCATTTTTTGAGTTTAGCGGTGTAGGAGGGATTGAATACCAAATCCCATTGATTATCGGGCAAGGTATCTGTGCCTAAGGCTTTTTTAACGCGCTCGGTGTTGACGGCAAAGGTGTTGATGCCCCAAAAGAATGGCACAGCATATTCATTGTTGGGGTCGACTTGAGACATCAGTTTTAATAATTTACGATTAATCAAATGATAATTGGGAATCAGGTTTTTATTGATTTTTTGATACGCGCCTGCTTGAATTTGACGACCCACAAAAGTGTTGGAAGGCCCTACCAAATCATAGCCCGATTGACCGGTTAATACTTTGCCTTCTAGGGTTTCATCGCTTTCATAAACGTTGTAAACCACTTTGATTTGATATTTTTTTTCAAAGTCTTGCACAGTTTGCGGGTCAACATAATCCGACCAATTATAGATTTTAACGGTGTGGGTGGCAGGTGGAGTAGGTAAGGGGGTGCTGACGGCTTGAGTGTTGGGCGCAGAAGCTGCAGGCGGGGGATCGGTGGGCTGTCCACTACAAGCCGTTAATAAAGCGGTGAGCAACAGCCAAGAAAATGATAGGCGCATTATCGTTCCTTTTCGTAATAAAACAGTTTTTCACGCAAAAAAAGGAAGTATAGAATAGGCTGCTGTGTTTGGGTAGGCGACAGGCTAAATCTGCGGTAAGATAACAGGGTTTTTTTATTCATTTTTCAGACGGTTTTGTGCCGTCTGAAGCTGTTTTAATTGATTGTAGAAACCACTATTATGAAAACCGCAGAACTTCGCCAAAAATTCTTAAAATTCTTTGAATCTAAAGGGCATCAAATTGTGCCTTCGTCTTCACTTGTGCCGCATGACGACCCTACTTTATTGTTTACCAATGCAGGCATGAATCAATTTAAAGATGTGTTTCTAGGCTTTGATAAACGTCCTTATAACCGCGCCACCACCGCGCAAAAATGTGTACGCGCAGGTGGTAAACATAATGATTTAGAAAATGTGGGTTATACCGCGCGCCATCATACTTTTTTTGAAATGATGGGCAATTTCAGTTTTGGCGATTATTTCAAACACGATGCGATTAAATTTGCATGGGAATTTTTAACCAGCCCTGAATGGTTGAATCTGCCCAAAGAAAAGTTATTGGCAACAGTTTATGCTGAAGACGATGAAGCCTACAATATTTGGCTAAATGAAATTGGTTTACCTGCCGATAGAATCATTCGGATTGGCGATAATAAAGGCGAAAAATACGCATCTGATAATTTCTGGCAAATGGGCGATACTGGTCCTTGCGGCCCTTGCTCGGAAATTTTCTACGACCACGGCGACCATATTTGGGGTGGGCCTCCAGGGAGCGCAGAAGAAGATGGCGACCGCTTTATTGAAATTTGGAACTGTGTATTTATGCAGTTTAACCGCGATGAACAAGGCAATATGAATCCCTTGCCTAAGCCTTCTGTGGATACAGGTATGGGTTTGGAGCGCATGGCAGCCGTGATGCAACATGTTCATGCGAACTATGAAATCGACTTGTTCCAAAATCTATTAAAAGCGGCGGCGCGTGAAACCGGTACAGAATTTAGTTTAGATGTGCCTAGCTTAAAAGTGATTGCCGACCATATTCGTGCGTGTGCTTTTTTAATTGCAGATGGCGTGATGCCCAGCAATGAAGGACGTGGTTATGTGTTGCGCCGCATTATTCGCCGTGCGGTACGCCATGGCTATAAATTAGGACAAAAACAAGCGTTTTTCTATAAATTGGTGCCAGATTTGGCGCAGGAAATGGGCGCAGCGTATCCCGAGTTAAAAGAAAAACAAACGCATATTATGGAAACCTTGCGTGGCGAAGAAGCACGTTTTGGCGAAACATTAGAAAAAGGCATGGGTTTGTTTAATCAAGTGTGGCATGGCATGAAGTTTATGAAATTGGAAAGCCTGTTGCCCTCTGAAAATGCAGACCAACCATTGATTTTAAAAACTTCAGATGGAGTGGAATTTACTGCGGCTTCACGTTATCTCGCTGAGGGTAAGCAAATCATCATTCGTCCACAAGTGGCAGGCAGCTTGAATGAAAGCATGGTCATTCGTATGGAAGATGTGATTGATGTGGCAGGTAGCGCAGAATTTCACGATAAAAACGATATGCCATTTGCTGAAGCCTTAGAAAACTATTTAAACGCACACATTGCCGATAGCAAATTGATTATTTCAGGCGAGCATATTTTCAAACTCTATGACACCTATGGTTTCCCTTATGATTTAACCGCCGATATGGCGCGTGAATTGGGTATTGAATTAGATGAAGAAGGTTTTGAACGTGAAATGGCGGCACAACGCGCCCGCGCCCGTGCCGCACAAAACTTTAAAGCTGATACCCAATTGGTTTATGAAGGGCAAGACACCGAGTTTAAAGGCTATACCGAGCGCACCACCACCGCGCAAATCGTGGCTTTATATCGCGATAGTGAGCCTGTTGAACAATTACATGCAGGTGAAACAGGCGCGATTGTGTTGGACAATACCCCATTTTATGCCGAAAGTGGCGGTCAAGTGGGCGATGTGGGCTATATTGCGGCAGGCGACAATCGTTTTGAAGTGCGCGACACACAAAAAATTAAGGCAGCCGTGTTTGGACAATTTGGTGTGTTGGTATCGGGTAGTTTGCGAATGGGCGATACGGTGCAAGCAACGATTGACAACGATGTTCGCAATGCCAATATGCGTAACCACAGCGCCACGCATTTGATGCACAAAGCCTTGCGCGATGTATTGGGTACACATGTGGAACAGAAAGGCTCATTGGTAACAGCAGAATCAACTCGTTTTGATATTTCGCATCCTCAAGCCATTACTGCCGAAGAAATTGCCGAAGTGGAGCGTTTGGTTAATCAAGCCATTTTGGCAAACGTGGCAGTTGATGCTCAAATTATGAGCATGGAAGATGCCCAACAAGCAGGCGCGATGATGTTGTTTGGTGAAAAATATGGCGATGAAGTGCGCGTGTTGAAAATGGGTGATTTTTCAACTGAATTGTGTGGTGGCACACACGTTGCGCGTACAGGCGATATTGGTTTATTTAAAATCATCAGTGAGGGCGGTATTGCCGCAGGTGTGCGCCGTGTCGAAGCGATTACGGGTTTAAATGCTTTGCAATGGGCGCAAAACCAAGAGCGTTTATTAAAAGACATTATCGCCGAAGTTAAAGCGCAAACCGAACGCGATGTGTTGGCAAAAATTCAAGCCAATACCGCACAAAGCAAAGCATTAGAAAAAGATTTGGCAAAAGCAAAAACCGAATTAGCGGTTTATGCAGGTGCAAAATTATTGGACAACGCTAAGGATTTGGGTGCAGCTTCGTTGGTGGTGGCACAAATGGAAGCCGAAGCAGGTGCATTGCGTGAAATTGTAAGCGATTTAACAGGCAAATCAGATAAAGCCGTGGTGCTGTTGGCTGCGGTGAACGATGGCAAAATTGCTTTATGTGCAGGCGTTTCTAAACCCTTAACTCAAAAAGTGAAAGCAGGCGATTTGGTGAAATGGGCGGCAGAACAAGTGGGCGGCAAAGGCGGCGGACGACCCGATTTGGCGCAAGCAGGCGGCACAGATGTAGCGAAGTTGCCTGAGGTTTTAAACCAAGTGGAAAATTGGTTACAAGCCTTGCTTTAAGCTGAATCTAACTAACTGCCTGAAATAAGATTTTCAGGCAGTTTTTTATCAGATAAGGGAGAATATAAAATGGGAATTTGGTGTCATTTTTTTGCTTATGAGCGAGAGGGTTTTGGTGATGAAAGTGGAGAATATGAGGCAAAATTTCATGAAAGTATCGGCAAATCATGGGAAGCCTTGCATAAAATCTTAACAGGTTTATCTCAACCTCAACCTGATAATATTTTTAGCATTGCTCTTTATGGCGAATACTTTGATGGCAGCAATGATTATACTCATCGTGATATGGCTTTTGGTGCTTGGGCAGATTTTTATGGAGATGCGGATATTGATGCTGATAGAGTCAAAGAGATTGATATGGCTTTACAGCAAATTGATTTTGAGGCACGAGTTCAGGTTATGCCAGATTATAGGGAGTATTTGAATTATTACCTCTATTATTTCAATCAATTAAAAGTAATCTATCATCAAGCAGCGCAAAATGATTATTGTATCAATATTTTATTTTGTTAATAATTTGCTTGCAAACGAGTGGAACAGGATTTCAAAAATGCGCCACTCGTTATTTTATTTGTTTGAATCAAACGGGCTATTTACCAAGTCTAGCAATCAATGCGATACTTATATCTTTACCCGACTTTACATAGGAAATCAAAATGGCAAGTGAACAATTAAATGCGTTGGTGTTGCCCGATGCAGATGGTAATTTTGGTAAACACGGCGGCAGAATTGGGCATCCTGAA
>JBHADP010000099.1:0-16362 GCA_041855125.1 Neisseria sp.
AAACGGGCGTTTTTTAGGGCGCTTGCAGGGGCGGCAGAGCGGCAATGTGTTGCTGCGGCGGGCACAATACCGGCTGTCGGAGCACAATCCGGTGCCGATTGCGCGGCATATTATTGCGGCGAAGATTCAGTCGGGTAAGCGGGTGTTGCAGCGGCGGCTGCGCAATCACGGCGAGCAGGAGGAGGTGCGGGCGGCGGTGTCGGCGCTGAATTTTAGTTTGCAACAGTTGAAGCGGGCGGAAAGTTTGGAGTTAATCCGCGGGATTGAGGGCGATGCGGCGGCACGTTATTTCGGGGTGTTCCGCCATTTGCTGCGCGAAAACAGCGGTTTTGCGTTTGACGGTCGCAACCGTCGCCCTCCGCGCGACGGGGTGAATGCGCTGCTGTCGTTTGTGTACAGCATTTTGGGCAAGGACATCAGTGGCGCGCTGCAAGGTGTGGGGTTGGATCCGCAGGTGGGCTTTCTGCACGCCGACCGCCCGGGGCGCGACAGTTTGGCGCAGGATATTCTGGAGGAATTCCGCGCGTGGTGGGTGGACAGGCTGGTGCTGTCGCTGATTAACCGCGGGCAGATTAAGCCGCAGGATTTTGTAATCGAGGCGGGCGGGGCGGTGAATATCAAACCGGAGGCGCGCAAGCTGCTGTTTCAAACCTTGCAGGCGAAAAAGCAAGAAAAAATTGTGCATCCGTTTTTGCAGGAAGAAGTGGCCGTCGGCCTGCTGCCGCATATTCAGGCCATGCTGCTGGCGCGGCACCTGCGCGGCGATTTGGCGGAGTATCCGCCGTTTTTGATGCGTTGATTTTTTCAGGCAGGCATTCAGACGGCCTTAATGCCTGTCTGAAAAATAAACAAGGGGAAATATTGTGCTGATGTTAATTACTTATGATATTTCGTTGGAAGACGCAGAGGGGCAGGCGAGGTTGCGCCGTATCGCCAAGCATTGCCTTGATTATGGCGTGCGCGTGCAGTATTCGGTGTTCGAATGCGACATCGCGCCTGACCAATGGGTTGTATTGAAAGAAAAATTGTTGAAAACCTATAACCCCGAAACCGACAGCCTGCGCTTTTACCACTTGGGCAGCAAATGGCGGCGCAAGGTAGAACACCATGGTGCAAAAGTGGCGGTGGATGTGTTCCAAGACACGCTGATCGTGTGAATCGCTAACCTGCGGTGCTCATCAAAACGCGGGCAGGTTGGCGAAACGGGAAGATTCTTTAACAATCAGGAACTTAGCAAAGCGTGTATGGCGGGAAAAGGCTGTGCTATACTCGCTTTGCGCCTTTTTCGGCGATTTTGGCGATTTAGGGCTGTAGAAGCCTTGAGTGGCAAGGGTTTCCGAGGAGGCTTCAGCCGCCTTCGGGCGGCTGCGTGTTGAAACAATGGTAGTGTTTTGTTCGCCCAACATGACGCTTAATCAGCCGCCTTCGGGCGGCTGCGTGTTGAAACTGTGGAAAACGGCACCAAGCCGGGCTATATGCCCAATCAGCCGCCTTCGGGCGGCTGCGTGTTGAAACATCCGCCCGGTGTCTCGGTAACGAAATTCGGCGTCAGCCGCCTTCGGGCGGCTGCGTGTTGAAACGGACAAGGCGTACTCGGCAAACTGGGGCGCGGCGCTCAGCCGCCTTCGGGCGGCTGCGTGTTGAAACGATTTGGCGCAAGCCTTTAACGGCGGGCGCGTGTTCAGCCGCCTTCGGGCGGCTGTGTGTTGAAACTTAACTAAAGGTATGCGTCAGTTTGGTGATAAATTTTCAGCCGCCTTCGGGCGGCTGTGTGTTGAAACGTTGCTTAACATCCGCGTCAATATCAAGACGCGGACTCAGCCGCCTTCGGGCGGCTGCATGTTGAAACTGCAAGCTGGGGTGTTGGATAAGATCGGGCTGGACCCCAGCCGCCTTCGGGCGGCTGCGTGTTGAAACGGCAAAGACTGGTCGCTGCTCATTGCCAAAGCGATTGCAGCCGCCTTCGGGCGGCTGCGTGTTGAAACATGGAAAGATAGGGATAATTGGCAAGGTGGCATACCAGCCGCCTTCGGGCGGCTGTGTGTTGAAACGCCAGCTATTTATAGCTTATCGGGTCAAGATAAACGTCAGCCGCCTTTAGGCGGCTGTGTGTTGAAACCAATATGCGGCTGCTGCCTTAACTGGAGCGATTGTCAGCCGCTTTCGGGCGGCTGTGTGTTGAAACATGGACAAGGGTGAGCCACCAGCACTTAATACCGTCAGCCGCCCTCAGGCGGCTACATGTTAAAGCAAATGTGTTAATGATTATTTGTGTTTATAACTGGTTAGCCGCCTGTAGCTATATGTTAAAACGTAAAAATCGTATGGAATGAAGCAAAAGCAACTATCCAACCGTCTTTAGGCAACACATCAAAGCAGTCAAAAAATCACAGCTTAAGAATACACATGCCTGTGAGCTTCTTTGCAACAGTCATGATTGAAATGTGAGATAAACGGCTTACAGGGCGCTAATCTACTATTAAAACTATTTTTATCTATTGAATCATGTGTGATTTTTCTTTAGCATTCGCTTTCTATCAGTAAATGTGTGATAAAAACCATTTCTCTGTTTGCAAACACCGCATTTTTTCTGCAACTTTTCTCAATCAAATCATCATAACCATCATGTGGCATTTTCCTCATTATTCGATTCATCAACCTATCAACTGGCAAATTATGGAACAGCAGTTTTCATGGTTTGCAGAGATGCGCGGTGTGCCGCAAGATGCGCAATGGCACGCGGAGGGCGATGTGTGGATTCATACCAAAATGGTAGTGGAAGCCTTATTGGCATTGCCTGAATTTCAAGCGTTAAACGAACAGGATAAACATATTTTGTTGGCGGCGGCGATGTTGCATGATGTGGAAAAACGTTCCACAACCACAGAGGAAATCGTCAATGGGCAACGCCGTATTGTGTCGCCGCGTCATGCCAAAAAAGGCGAACATACTGCGCGTTGTTTGTTATATACCGAATGGAATGCGCCTTTTGTGGTGCGTGAACAGATTGCCAAATTGGTGCGTTTGCATGGTTTGCCATTATGGGCGATTGATAAACCCCATGCTGAACACGCTGTGATGGCTGCCAGTTTGCAAGTGAACACGCAACATTTAGCCATGTTAGCCAAAGCGGATGTATTGGGTCGAGTGTGTCATGACCAAGCAGATATTTTATTGCGGATTGAATTGTTTCAGGAATTATGTAAGGAACATGATTGCTGGGGGCAGGCGAGGGCGTTTGCTTCGGATTATGGGCGGTTTTTATATTTAAATCGACGCAGTGTGTTGCCTGATTATCAGCCTTTTGATGACTTGGCGTTTGATGTTTATATGATGAGTGCGCTGCCTGCTAGCGGCAAAGATGCTTATATTCAACAACATTTTGCCAATTTACCCATGCTCTCGTTAGATGAAATTCGCCGCGCACATCGTATTGAACCAACGGATAAAAAACAAGCCAGCAAAGTGATACAGTTAGCGCGTGAACAAGCCAAAATTTATTTACGCGCCCAACAGCCTTTTGTGTTTAATGCCACCAATATCACCCGAGAAATGCGTGGGAAATGGTTGGACTTGTTTCACGATTATGGTGCGCGCACCCATTTAATCTATATTGATGTGCCTTATCGGCAATTACTGGCACAAAACCGCCATCGTCAATATGATGTGCCTGAGGCTGTGATTCATAAATTATTGATGAAACTAGAAATCCCTGATTACGATGAAGCCCATTCGGTGCAATATATAACAAGAGATTGATGGGCAACCTAGATTATTCCACCTCCACCCGTTTGCCAATGTCTTTCAATTTGGATAATTCTTCCACCAATCTTGGCATGTCATCAAGGCTAATGGCAAACGTCCACAGATAGGTAATGACCGCATAAATATGCCCAGCGGTTATGCCGTTTTTAAGCGTTAGCACGGTCAGCGTTACGCCAAATAACACGCACATGGCGATGCCAATACACAAAAAACTCAATGCTTCACGATTAGAAATCAAAATGCGTAATCTTTCCACCAAACGATAATGTTTAATCAGTTGTTGTTGATTAGCATACTCTACATAATCCACTTCTTTTTCAAGGCGGTTATTGAGTTTAAAATACCAATGGTCATTGGCTTTAACATAGTTTGGCAAAATCAGCCCAAATCCAAGTACTATCAACAATGCTACCACGCCCGACCAAAACTCAATCAATAACAACATCACCACCGCCCCAATAATGGAAAATAGCGATGTCATTAAAATCGGCAAATGTTGTTCAAAAAAATTCACAAACTCACGAGATAATGCCACACGAGCCGTTGTGGTGGAAGTATCAAAGCCTTTAAGCCGTTGGTTAACAATGACAGGCACTGCAAGCTCACTATAAATACGAGTAAACGCCCTTGTATCCACCGCTCGCCGTGCTGAACCGACCGCCCAAATAATCAGCACCATCACCGCATACGTCAAAGCAGAAACCAAATTGCCTTGTAATACCGCATTGACCGCAAAACTGCCCACCAAAGGGTAGAGCAAGAGCAGTAAATTTTCAGCCATCACCAAACTAAAAGTGATGGACAAACGTTTTTTGTGTTGTACCGCAATGCTTTTGAGTGTGCGAAGCATATTGGGTTCAAGGCTTAATTCGTACATATTATTCATATTTATCGATATGTTTTTGAAAGGTTTCTGAAAATTCACGCATCAATGTAAATAATTGCATGGTCTTTTTCTTACCGAAGTCGCTAAAAGCTTGCTCGCTGATGGACAAGGTTGCTTGCAGTATAGGCTCGGCTGTCGCCCTGCCATCTGGGGTTAAACGCATGATTTTTTCACGTTTGTCGTTTGGACTTATTTCAAACTCAATCCAGCCTTTTTCTTTATATTCTTTGCAAATATTAAAGACGGTTTGTTTGGGCAAATACCATTCATCGCCAATCTGTTTTTGCGTACATTGCCCATTTGGTGCATTGGCTAGACTGTATAACACAGCAAAATGGTTGTAAGTTAACCCTAATTTTTCAATCCATTGATTGACTGTATTGTCAATTTGGCTAATGCAGTTGCCTAATTCATCAAAATGATTCATAAAATAGTCCTAAAATTTACTAAATGCGTATTATGATAGAGGGCATGGCAAAAGGCAAGCAAAATAGTCTTAAAATTTACTTTATGGATAAGTGATGCGTGATAGAAGGCAGTGGGAAGAGAGATGAAGTGATGTAGAATATGTTGGGTATGGGATAACACGATATTTTGATAGGAAACCACGCATGACAACCATCGCCATTGTAGAGAAAAACAACCGCATTGCCTTAGCTGCTGATAGTCAAAGCACGTTTGGCGATGACCAATTTTTGGGCGCAGACAACGATGCGTATTACCATAAAATTTTTCAGCATGAAGATAGTTTTATTGCTGTGGCGGGTGCGGTGGCACATGATTTGGTGTTACGCAGCGCATTGAAAGGTGTACAAGCACAAGAATTATATGGGCGTGAAAATATTTTTCACACGTTTTGTAAACTGCATGTTCAGCTTAAAGAGCATTTCTTTTTGCGTACTGAAGAGGAAGACGATGACCCTTATGAATCCAGTCAAATGTTGTTATTGATTGCCAACCCAAGCGGTATTTATGGGGTGTATCCCATGCGTGAAGTGTATCAATTTAAACGTTTTTGGGCGATTGGCAGTGGGCGTAAATATGCTATGGGGGCATTACACGCGCTTTATCAACATGATGACTGGCAAGCGGCAGATTTAGCGAAAATGGCAGTGGAAGCAGGTGCGGCATTTGATGTATGCAGCCGTTTGCCGATTCAATTAGTGGAAACACAACGGCAAGCCTAATCACGATTATAATGGTGTTTCTGCTGAAAGAAGGAGCATCATGATGTCTATTTTATCGGCTCAAGTTCGCCAACAACAGGCAAAAGCACGTTTGCAAACCAGTCGTCGTTGGGCAACGGGTTTGCTGATAGGGGCAACATTATTGTTTGTGGTTTCAGCAAAATATGTTGCGCTTTATCCTGTGTTGGCTTATGTGAAAGCCTTTGCCGAAGCAGCGATGGTGGGGGCATTGGCAGATTGGTTTGCGGTAACGGCTTTGTTTCGTCATCCATTGGGCTTGCCCATTCCGCATACTGCCATTTTGCCACGCAATCAAGAACGGATTGCCAATGAATTAGGGCGTTTTATTGAGCATAATTTTTTACAAGGTAAACCGATTGCATTGCGAATTTATCGTGCCGCACCGAGTGAAAAATTATTAAATGGCTTGGCAAGCCCTGATATGCGGGCGCGTTGGTTGCCATGGATGGTGGCAAAATTACCTATTTTGCTTAATCTTGCCAAGCCCGAACAAGTGGCACGTTTTGGCAGCATGATGTTGGCAGAACAATATAGTGGCGACAAAATCGGCAAAACCCTAGCCGATGGTTTAACCGTTATGAAAGCACAGGGTTTGCAAGATACTTTATTGATTGCATTATTAAAACAAAGTCGCCATTGGCTCAATCACCCTGAAACCCGCTTATTATTAGAGCAAAACTTACGCGAATGGGCAGTTAAAATTGAAGACCAAGCCCCCAGCGCATGGCAAAAACTAAAAGCCTCATTTAAAGGCACATTGGTAGAACAAGTAGATGGTTGGGTGGCAGAAAAAGCCTTAGATTGGGCAGACCATTATTTACAAGCCGCCTTAAATGATACACAACACACCATCTGGCATATTTATCATCAACAATTTGAACAGATTATCACTGCCTTACGCGATTCTCCACAATGGCATCAACGTTTAGAACACAGCAAACAACAACTGGCGCAATCGGCTGCCATGCAACACAATTTATTACGCGCTTGGCAGAGTGTGCAAGATTGGGTGGCAAGTGATGTGCAAAAAAATGATTCTTTGTGTTTGGCACAAGCGCATAAATTGCTTGACCATATGCTAACGCAAACGGCTGCATATCCCCAATTTATGCGCCGTGTGGATGTGTGGTTATCTTTGATGGTGCGAGATTTGGTGTTGCGTTATAAAGACCGCGCGGCGGTATTTGTGGCGGACAAAGTGAAAGCGTGGGACAGCCGTGAAATGGTAGAAAAACTGGAATTAAGTGTGGGACGTGATTTGCAGTTTATCCGCATTAATGGCACCTTAGTGGGGGGAATCGTGGGTTTGCTGATTTATTGCGTTTCACAATGGTGGCTTTAAAAAAAAGATGCTCTCACTAAGGAGAGCAATAAACAGAAGGATACATGGTTCACTATTTGCTTGGATAAATGCAAGCAAATAGTGAGAAGAAAACAGAAAATTATTTATGAGCTAAAGGAGGCACTTCGGCAAATTTGATTTCTTTGATGATGCGGAACTCACGCACTTCGCCATTCATGGTAACAGGACGCATGGTTTGTTGTTGCATCCATGCAATGGCTGCACGGTCGATAGAAGTATTGCCGCTGGTGCGAGTGATGCGAACATTTTGTGTGCTGCCATCGGCTTTAATGGTGAAGCTCATGGCAACATTGCCTTTGATAGGGGCAGGAGCTTCGTTAGAATTTTGGAAAAACTGAATTTGTGCTGAAGCAGTTTGCGCAGCCAGTAAACCAAAAGCCACTAAAGAAGCGGTAATCATGTTTTTTACGTTCATAATGTTTTCCTAAAATTCAGTAATGTCGTCAATATTAGTCTTATCATACCAGTTAGTGAGCAACTGGTCATAAAAATTCTTGTAACAGCACTTGCTGTGTCGATGGGCGTATTATGCAAGCAAAAAATATTTTTGGCAAATTGAAATTTGTCAAAATTTTTTTACGAAAAAGATATTTTTTCGATAAACGGTAGTGCCAAAATATTGCGGCATCGCCCTATGATGGCACTAATTGACATTTTACGGCACCATGGGTTTCATTAATAAATAAAATGAATAATTTTTAATTAAAAATCATGTTTTTATGTATTGATTAAAATTTAAACAAAGTAAATGGTTTACAAAAATCAGCACTTTTTTAAAGCGAAAAATAATCGAATATGACCGATTATCTAAAATAAAAACCGATTATTTTAATGAAATAGTGTTGCATTATTGCAACTGTTGCTTGATTAGCGGTAGATATCTAAGAGATGATGGGCAAAAGGTGTCCAAACAATGGCTTCAATTTGGCTGTTTTTAAGCTGCCGATTGACCCAGCTATTGCAAGTGTTAAACAGATGATAACGCCCATGGGCAGGATAAAACGCATCGTTTTGATGATAGTGTACATTAGGCAGCGCCATGGCGCGTTGGTTGGATAAGACAAATTGTTGCTGAATGTGTTGGCTTAATTGGCGATATTGTTCACGGCTCACCGCAAAACGAACAATGCGCTCGTTTTCTTGTATGGCAGGATAAAAGGAAACGTGCATCAGGGTTTGGTTCATACCGCTTAGGGCTTGTAGAGCGGTTGAGGCAGTCAGGTCTGACCAAGTGGGCGTGTTGAGATAGAAATTACGCTCGCCCCAACCTATGGCAAGATAACGCGCATCAGGGCTGCCTGATAGGGTGTCGGTGGGGGAAACTAAGGTTGTCCAATCAAAGACTTCGTTTTGTAGCGGCATGGCAATATCCACATGCACCCCATTGCTGATTAAATAGAGTGTGATGTCATTGCCATTGTGTTGCGGTTTTACAGAAATAGTGGACAAGCCAAAGGCTGCTGCCAGATACAATAAGATGAGTATCAGCAACAGCCCTGCAATGCGTATGAATCCGCGTAATAAGATTGCCATGTGTTAGGCTTCGTCATCACCGTAATATTTCACCCCAATTTTAATGGGTGGGCGACCTTGTGCTTTACGCCAATGATTGGAATCGCGTAAGGAATAGGCGCAACCGCAATATTCTTGTTGATAAAAATGCTCACGTTTGCTGATTTCAATCATGCGTGCGCTGCCGCCTCCTTTGCGCCAGTTAAAATCCCAATACACCACATCATCATAAGGTGCAACGGCACGATGTCCACAATCATTGATTTGATTCATGTTTTTCCAGCGTGAAATGCCTAAACTGCTGGTCATCACAGGGAAACCGTGTTCATGGGCATATAAAGCGGTGCGTTCAAAACGCATATCAAAACACATGGTGCAACGGCGACCACGTTCGGGGTCATCTTCCATGCCTTTAGCACGTTCAAACCAGTTATCGACATCATAATCGGCATCAATAAAGGGAATGCCATGTTTTTCAGCAAACGCGATGTTTTCGTTTTTACGGATTTCGTATTCTTTTTTGGGGTGGATATTAGGGTTATAAAAATAAATGGTGAAATCAATACCCGATGCCAACATGGCTTCCATGACTTCGCCCGAACAAGGCGCGCAGCAAGAATGTAATAACACTTTTTTCGCACCATTGGGAGGCGTAAGCACAGGGCGTTGAATTGGGGTAACTTCTGCTTTGGGGGTCATGATGTGTGTTTACCTATTGAATATATTGAAGACGGCACAAAGCCGTCTTTTGGAATCGTTAAAACAAGATTTTAGCAGAACTTATTTTACTTTTGCCAACACTTCGGCAAACGTTTGCACGGTGCGCTCAATATTTTGCAGTTTATCTAAGCCAAATAAGCCCAAGCGGAACGTAGAAAAATCGCTGCGCTCGCCACATTGTAAGGGAACGCCTGCTGCAATTTGCACACCTTGTTCAATAAAGGCTTTGCCATTTTGAATGTGAGGGTTATCGGTATAAGACACCACCACGCCAGAGGCTTCAAAACCTTGTGCTGCAACGCTGGGGTAGCCGTGTTCTGCTAATAAGGCGCGGATTTGTTGCCCTAATTGCTGTTGAGCGGTTTTAAGTTTATCAAAGCCGATGGCTTCTGCTTCTTGCATCACCGCATATAATTGCATCAAAGCATCGGTGGGAGGGGTGGCATGATAAGCATGACCGCCATTTTCAAATGCTGCCATGATTTGCAGCCATTTTTTTAAATCGAGGGCAAAACTATCGGATTCGGTGGTTTGCACTTTTTGATAGGCAGCCTCATTGAGTAAAACTAAGCCACAGCAGGGTGAACCGCTCCAGCCTTTTTGCGGTGCGCTGATTAACACATCAATGCCTAAGGCTGCCATATCCAACCAAATACAACCCGAAGCAATGCAGTCTATCACCAATAATCCCCCGACTGCGTGAACAGCCTCAGCCAGTTGGCGAATATAGTCATCGGGCAACATAATGCCTGAAGCGGTTTCCACATGGGGCGCAAACACAATCGCAGGACGATAAGCAGCAATTTCAGCGCATACTTCTTCAATCGGTGCAGGAGCAAAAGGGGCTTGAGGTTCATCGGCTTGGCGCGCGGTTAAAACCTTGCTTTCAGCAGCAATGTTGCCCATTTCTAAAATTTGCGTCCAACGATAGCTAAAAAAGCCATTGCGAATAATCAAGCATTTCTCGTTGCGAGCTAATTGACGGGCAACCGCTTCCATGCCTGATGTGCCACTACCTGCAATCACAGCTACATATTCAGCGTGGTAAACCTGTTTTAAGGTGGCGGAAATAGAGCGCAAAGCCGTTTGAAATTTTTGCGACATATGGTTTAACGCGCGGTCGGTGTAAACAACGGAATATTCTAATAAACCGTCTTGGTCCACTTCGGGGCGTGGGAGTGTCATACTCATGTTTTTTCCTTTGTAGAGGTTACGGGGTTTCTTCTGTTTCGGCGTATTTTATCAATAATTCGTCTTCTAAACCAAAAGCGGTGAGTGCGGTCTTGATGCGGTCAAATTTGTGTACGTTGTCGATGTTGCCTTCAATAAAATAATAGTCGTTGAGAGGAATGGCTTGGCGCAAATGATGTTCTGCACCTTTGGGAGTGAGATTGATTTTATCTGCCAAACCTGTGCTAAAGAATTCTTCGGTGTATTGTTCTAATAGGCGTTTGAATACTTCGCTATAGAGTTTAGAAACGTGGTGAAGCGGTAAATTTTGATTGAGAAAGACGGCATATTCCAGTTTTTTATGGGTGGGGTCTTCTGCATCAAAGATATTGACTTCGCTATGATGGGTGGGATGCAGATTGGGAAGCTCAGGTTGTTGCCATACTTGTAAAAAGCGTTGAGTCATTAGGGCGCAACGTTGCTCAATTTCGGCTTGACCCCATTGGTTGAGGTTTGCCAAGTATTTATTTAACCATAAGCGGCTGTCGCGATAGCCATAATGCGCTAAATCGCGTTTTTCTAAAAAGGGTTTGTTGCTTAATTTACCATTATTGCCTGATAGGGTTAAGTTGCCTAAGGTGTTGAGATAGGTTTCTTGGATAAAGCGGTATTCTTCGGCAGGCAGGGCTTGTTGCCATGTGTTGTCGGGGTTTTGTGGGAAAATGTGTTCGGTGGTGATGTGAGGATTGTTGTCAATGGCAACGGTTTCGGTGTTCTGCCAGTTTTCCAGTCGTTCAAATAAATAGGTGCGGTTTTTGGATTGGATGTTGTAAAGGTCTTTGATTTTGAGCGCGTCTTTAATTTCGGCATCGCGTGGGAAACGCTGTGAACCTGTTTTGCTTAACAGGGTTTTTTGAATGGAAAACAGATAATGGCTGGTGTCCACTTTATCGTATAAATTCATAAAGATTTTATTGAGCGCATTGGTGGGCAAACCTAAAATAAAACGTCGCCATACAAAGGATTGTACCAATTCTAATATTTGCACCATTTCGTTTTGTGAAATGATGTGGGTGGTGTAGTCATCATATACTTTCATTAAGAAAGGATAGGCAACGTTGATTTCCAGTTTTTTGATGTAATGGAGTTGCTTGCGAATGGCAACATCGCTTTCTTGCGCAGGATTAATCAGTTTGTTGTAGTATTTCGCAAAGGTTTTGAAGGACTTTAAATGTTCTTCTAAGGCGTGGAGTGAGGTGGTGGGATAGTTGGCTTTAAATTCTAAATATACTTTGTTTTTAACGGGGATTTTTTTATTGCGTAAGGTGAGGTAGTCGCGGATAAAATCGGAAACGAGGCTGGTGTTTGAGGTTTCATCTTTGGCGAGTTGTTCAATATTTGCCCAATATTGTTGGTAAATATGTTCTTGGTCTTCGCGGTTTAAACCCATCAAAATGTAGTTACGAATCAAATCGGCTTGGCTTAATTCTAAACCTGTGGAATTTAGGCTTTCAAAAATTCGTTGTGGATTGTCTTTGCCGCGCTCTAATGAAACTTCAACAAACATCAGTTTGGCTAATCCTGATAAGACGGTGGCATAATTATCAAGCGTGATGCGGCTTTGGAAATAGTGGAAGTTTTCAATAAAACGTGAAAAGCCATGAAATTCGGCATGAATATCATTGTGTAATAAAAATTGTAGGGCTTTTAAATGGTTTTCAGTGGGCTTGAGTTTGAGTTTTTCATGATGGGGTGCGTATTTATTGATGAGATAGGTTTCACTGATTTCATGGGCTAAGTCGGGCTGCTCAATATGGTGGGCAAAGTGATAGAGTGCAAGATAAATCAGCGTTAAGGTGGTTAAACGCTGTTGTCCATCAATAATCACCAATTCTTTCAGACGCGATGAGGTGTAAACATCATCATGCACATATACAATGCTGCCAATAAAATGGGCATGAATATCAGGATGAGCGCCCACTTCTAAAATATCATTGAATAATTGCTCGCATTGAATTTTGTTCCAATCGTAATTGCGTTGATATACGGGAATCACAAATTGGGTTTTATTGCTTGATAAAAACGTTTCGATTTTCGTTTCATTGGCTTTCATGTTTCATCCTAATATTGGGCGCGAATTAAGCGATTATTTTGATAAACAGTTTGACGCATGAATGTGCCATTATGGGAATAAAGGGTAAGTGTGCCATCAATGGGGTGGGCGTTAAATTCAAATAAAACTTCTCGCGGTAATATCATGGGGTCGGTGCGTTTTTTGCCACCGTCTGCATAAAAATCCTGTACCAAATATTCATTTTGGCTGCGCTTGCTGATGAGCTGGCGATAAAAACCGCCTTTAACCGCGTGTTCTTGTGGGCGACCATGTGCATCGAAATACGTAACAATTTGTTCTTCTATGACACGGATACCACCTTGGGCAGCAGAGGGCTGAAAGCGAACGGGGATATTCACCGATGTTCCCACCCCAATATGACTGCCAATGCTGCTGCCTATCCCCAAATTAACCGACACTCCTGCGGGACTCACTTGGCAAGCGCTTAATAATAGAGTGCTGCTAATCAGTAACAAAGTGGAATATTTCATTATGAGAATCTGTTGAGGCTGCAAAAATACAGTATAACGCGATTTGGAGCGCTTGCGAGAGCCGCAAAAAAAACGGCACTTCCATAAATGGAAAGTGCCAAAAGTCTCAGTAAGTAGGAAGTTTCCCTGTAAAGGTTGGCTTGCTGAGGAAGTTTTCCCTGTTTGGAAAGAAAAGAAAATTTAGTATATTGCTGCGTGTGGGAGACGCTGTTTATGGAGCGTATTTTGCCCGCTATTTTTATTTTTGACAATATGAAAAAGTCAAAAAATTTTTGCTGAATGGATTTTTTTAAGGATAAACGGCTTATTTTATTCATTTTGTATAAAATGATGAATTTTTAAGTTAATTATTGTAATTTTGAAAAATTATTATTGAAAATAAAAGTGTTATAAATAAATTAATGTTTACATTGTTAATAATTAATCAAGAAATTGCTGAAAACTTAGTTAAGTTGATTATTTTTTATTCATAGTCTATTGTTTTATAATGATTTAATAATGTTGTATTTATGAAACAAAATAGTTTGGATTTAATGTTATATTTTGCTAATTTAATAAGCATGATGCTGAATGCAGGAGAGAAAAACCTGTTTGGCTTGATGGAGTAAAAAATAATTTGTTGTGATTTTTTAGCATAAAATGCTAATTTTGTATGAAGTATTAGTTTGCTTAAAATATGGCTATAATGGGGATGAATTTGATGGTAAATCTCTGGATGAGAAAAGGAAGTGTTCGGTGAAAACTTTAAAATTTACGAAAATGCACGGTTTGGGCAATGATTTTATGGTGATAGATGGCATTAATCAGACGTTTGACCCCACCACCGCGCCTTTAACGCAATGGGCAAATCGCCACACGGGTATTGGTTTTGACCAATTATTGTTGGTGGAAAAACCGTCTTCTGATGCGGTGGATTTTCGCTATCGGATTTTTAATGCGGATGGCAGTGAGGTGGAGCAATGCGGCAATGGTGCGCGTTGTTTTGTGCGTTTTGTGGTGGATAAGGGTTTGACCGATAAGCAAGAGATTTTGGTGGAAACCGCCAAAGGGGTGATTGTGCCTAAGCTGATGGCTGATGGTTTGGTAACGGTGAATATGGGTAAACCGCGTTTTGCACCCACAGAAATTCCGTTTCTTCCCAGCAGCGATAAAACCGATGCTTTAACGCATATGGTGATGGTGGGCTTGGAAGCGGTGCAGTTGAGCTGTGTGAATATGGGCAATCCGCATGCGGTGTTGTTGGTAGAAGATACGGCAACTGCGCCTGTGGAAACTTTAGGGGCAGATTTGGAATGCCATGAGCAGTTTCCTGAACGGGTGAATGTGGGCTTTATGCAGGTGTTAAATCGTCAGGAGATTCGGTTGCGTGTGTTTGAGCGTGGCGCGGGAGAAACGCAGGCGTGTGGCACGGGTGCGTGTGCGGCGGTGGTAAGTGGGGTGCGTTTGGGTTTGTTAGATGCGGGTGTGCCTGTGCAAGTGAATTTAACGGGCGGTAGTTTGTGGATTACTTGGCAGGAGGGGGAAGATGTGTTGATGACAGGACCTGCACAATCGGTGTTTGAAGGTGAATTGATATATTAATGGATAAGATAAGTTTATGGTTTGTGGCGGCTTATATCAGTGTATTTTTGATGGTGGTGTATCAAAATAGGCAATTTAAGTGGCTTGTAACGGCGATTGGGTTGTGGGTTGTTTTGCGAATGGTGGGGGGAATGTGGGTATGGCATGAAGCGCTATGGGCGTTTTGGAGCCGATTAAGTTTGGTATATATGCCTTATTTTTATATTGTGCTGTCGAGTTTGGTGGTGTTTATGTGCTGTTGGCGGCGACTGCCTGATTCGTCTTTTTGGCATATTCAAGGGGGCAAGCCGTTTTTGGGTTTGTTTGCTGTAAGCGGTATGCTTATGTTGGTGGCGTATGTGGTTTTGTTAGTATTGGTGGGCTGGCAGTTTCCTGAAGGTTTAACGCCTTATGTGTTGCCTGCTTTGTTGCAGATGTATGTGTTTGACCCTGTTTATTGGGTGTGTATGCAGGCGGTGATGATGTCGGTGTTTTATTTGCATCGGGTGATGTTGGGTAAGCAATCGGCAAATTATTTTAGTGGGAAGCAGTTACAAGCAGGTTTTTTGTTGGCGTTGTTATTGCAGGTGGCTTATGTGATGTCTTCTTTATCGCAGATGGCTCAATGAGTTTATAACTTTCAGTTGTAAGGGCAAAGCAATAAATTATTTGGCTTTCTAGATGCTTTTCTTTACTATTCAAGTGTTAATTAGATTTAATTTTTTAAGGATAACAGTATGAATATCGCAAGCAGCATTACTGATTTGATTGGTAACACGCCATTGGTAGAGTTAAACCGTTTATCAGCAGGTTTACCCGCTAAAGTGGTGGCTAAATTGGAATTTTTTAACCCCGGTAGTAGCGTAAAAGACCGTATTGCTGCGGCGATGATTGATGCGGCTGAAAAAGCAGGCAAAATCAATGCCAACACCATTATTGTTGAGCCTACCAGTGGTAATACAGGTATTGGCTTGGCAATGGTGTGTGCAGCACGCGGCTATAAGCTGGTTATTACCATGCCTGAAAGCATGAGTAAAGAACGCCGTATGTTGTTGCGTGCGTTTGGCGCAGAATTGGTATTGACACCTGCGGCTGAAGGCATGGGCGGTGCGATTGCCAAAGCACAAGAATTGGTAGACAGTAATCCTGATGTTTATTTTATGCCACAACAATTTGAAAACCCTGCCAACCCTGAAGTACACCGTCAAACCACTGCCGAAGAGATTTGGCGTGATACCAATGGTCAAATTGATATTTTTGTGGGTGGCGTGGGTACAGGTGGCACAGTAACAGGTGTAGGCGAAGTGATTAAAGCGCGTAAACCTGAAGTGCAAGTATTTGCTGTTGAGCCAGAGGCTTCACCTGTATTGAGTGGCGGTCAAAAAGGCCCACACCCTATTCAAGGTATTGGCGCAGGTTTTGTACCGAAAAACTTAAATACGGAAATTTATGATGGTGTGATTCAAGTGCCAAACGATGCGGCATTCAGCACCGCACGTGCGATGGCAGAAAAAGAAGGGATTTTGGTGGGTATTTCTTCTGGTGCGGCTGTATGGAGTGCATTGCAGTTAGCC